>JAYTRB010000350.1:0-4662 GCA_043746425.1 Planctomycetia bacterium | reverse complement strand
TGGGCTCGAATCCTACAAGCCCAAGGAATCTGCCAGCCCGCCGCTGCGGCTTAAACTTTACCGCTGGACGCGGGCCGAGCCCCCCTGAGCCAGCGCTTCGACTTCAGGAAGTCTGGCCATCGTGACATCCCCCGGAAAGGTGGTCAGCAGCGCGCCATGCGCCCACCCGAGGCGCAAGGCTTCGTCGGGCGTTCGGCCAGAAATCAGGCCATAAATCAACCCGGCGGCGAAACCGTCGCCCCCGCCGATGCGGTCAATCACATCGAGCTGGCACATGGGGCTGACGAAGCGTTTGCCATTCAGCCAGAGCACGGCCGCCCAATCATGGCGATTGGTCGAATGCACTTCGCGAAGCGTCGTCCCCACGAGTTTGATGTTCGGAAACTTCTCAATGACCCGATCGATCATCGTGAAAAACGCATCGGGGTCGAGCTTTGATCTGGTCGCATCGACTTCAGGACCGGCAATTCCCAACCCCTTCTGCAGGTCTTCTTCATTGCCAATCAGCGCGTCAACGTTCGTGACAATACGGCGAATGACTTCCTGTCCCTTCTCGGCCCCTCCGATTGAGGCCCAAAGTTTCGCGCGATAGTTCAGGTCGAACGAGTTGATGGCACCCGCGGCGTGAGCGGCCTGCATGCCTTCAATAATCAGTTCAGAAGTTGTCCGCGAGAGAGCGGAAAAAATTCCCCCCGAATGAAACCATCGCACGCCGGCTTCAAAAATCGCCCCCCAATTGAAGTCGCCAGGCTTGAGCAATGCGCCGGCTTCGTTCGCGCGGTTGTAAAAGACGACCGGCGCCCGCACTCCATGCCCGCGATCGCTGTAAACCGTGGCGAGATTGGGGCCACGCACGCCATCGTGCTCAAACCACTTGTAATAGGGTTTCACTCCCACTTCGCGCACGCGGGCCTGTACCAGTTCGCCGATTCCGTAGTTGACCATCGCAGTCGCAATTCCCGTTCGCAAGCCGAAGCAATCGGCCAGGTTGGCGGCAACGTTGTATTCTCCGCCCGAGACATGCACGTCGAGGGTGCGTGCCTTGCGAAAGGGAATAATGCCCGGGTCGAGCCGGTGAACGAGCGCGCCCAGCGACAGAAAATCGAGCTCACAGGCATCTTGACGAATATCGAGGGCTGTCATGGTTGCTCCGAGAGTATGTTGGGCGGCGGGTTTATCCCCGCTTGATCTGACGGAATGGCAAAAAACATTTTATAGCGGCCCCGTCGAAGTTGTGCCAGCGCCGATAATAGACCTCAAACGTGCCAGCGCTTGAGTTGCTGTCGAATCGATAACCTGCGAGCCGCACCAGGCCCTCAAGAAACAGACATTCGTTGCCTCTCGACAGCCGCAAGTCGCACATGACGCTGTCTTAATATCGCCTGAAACGACGCCTGTCTTTCAGATCGTCGCCGACATGAATCCTCCGTCGACGACGATGTTCTGCCCGGTGACGAATGACGACGCGCGGGGCGAGGCCAGCCACACCACGGCTCCCGCCAGCTCACGGGGTTCGCCGAAACGGGCAAGCGGGGTGTGGCTTAGAATCTGCCGGCCGCGCTCGGTGGGGCTGCCGTCGGCATTAAACAGCAGGGCCCGGTTTTGATCGGCGGGAAAGAAGCCGGGGCTGATGGCATTGACACGCACCCCCCGCGGCGCCCATTCACGGGCCAGAAACATCGTCAGGCTGAGTACGGCCGCTTTGGCCGCCGAGTAGGCGACGACGCGCGACAGCGGAATCATTCCCGAAAGCGATGCAATATTGATGATGCTGCCCCGACCGGCAGCCGTCATCGTTTCTCCGAACACCTGGCTGGGGAGCAGCACCCCGCCGGCCAGGTTGAGGTCGAAAACCTCCTTCCAGGCCGCCAGCGGCAATTTGCAGAAATCGCTGCCAGGAGCGAGCGTCGCGTCGGGCCGGTTTCCCCCTGCCGCGTTCACCAGCACACTGACAGCCCTCCAGCGGCTGACGATCGCGTCGCGGGCCCTCGCCAGCGAATCATGATCCAGGGCATCAGCAGACTGGAAGACAGCCACGCCACCTGCGCCTTCGATGTTTTGGACCCGCTGCAAACCGCGCTCTTCATTGCGACCAACGACCGCGACTTTGGCTCCACAGCCAGCCAGCGCCTCGGCCAGCGCGCCCCCTAGAACGCCTGTTCCTCCGATGACAACTGCCACCTGCCCATCGAGGTTGAAAAGTGCTTCATTCATAAGTTGTTCCTGGACGCCGCCTGGCATTTCAGGCGAGGCGTTTGAGCTTCGAAACTCGGCCCGTGCCCACCCATTCGGCGACGAAGATGCTGCCGTCGTGACCAAAACAGGCATCGTGAGGGTGGACGAATTTCCCTGGCTGCCACTGGTTCTTGTCGCCCCGAATCGCGCCGCCCTCTTTGCCCGTTACCCGCCCCACGTCATCTCCCAGTCGCGCGACCACTTCATTTTTCGCATTGAGCAGCGTCAGCCGCGCGTGCAGTTCGGGAATCACCAACAGGTCCTTCCAGGTTTCGGCATTGGCCGGCAGGCCATAGCCCTTGAGCGTTTCGATGTATTTCCCATCCATGGTGAAATACTGCAGCGTATTATTGGCCCGGTCGCAGATGACGATCGAAGGCGTGCGACCCGCACGCTTGTCGACCCAGATGCCGTGGGGTGTGTTGAATTTTCCCTCGCCAGCCCCTGGCCCGCCGAAGCATGAGACCCACCTGGCGTTCTTGTCGTAACGGTGAACGTAGAACGAACCGTAGCCATCGGCGAGCAGAAAACCGCCGTCGTCGAGAAAGGCGAAATTGGTCGGCATGAATCGATTTTGGCCCCAGGCGCCGGTGGGCTTGGTGTCTTCTTCGGGCGCATAGACACCGGCTTCCATCGGTGCATACTTCTGCCAGACGGTTTCTCCCTTGAGATCCATCTTGGCGAACGTCTTGAGGTGTTGATAGGCGCAGACGTAGAGAAACTCCTGGCCCTCGTCTTCGCGAATCTCGATGCCATGCCCGCCCCCCTGAAATTGCTGGCCGAACGAGCGGATGTATTTGCCTTCCGGATCAAACACGAAAATCGAGGGGTGATCTTTCAGGTCTTTGTTACCTTCGTGAATGACGTACAGGTTGCCGGTCTTATCGACCGCAACGTTGTGCGTTGTCTGCCAGGTGAACTTGCCTGGAAGCTGCGGCCACTCGTGAATCGTCTCGTATTTGTAGTCTCCCTCGCCGACAATGAGCTTTGAATCGGTCTTACTCGCCGTGATGACGGCCGGAGCGGCCGCAATCGCCGCCGCACTGACAGCCGCGGTCGCAAGGAACTGCCGGCGGGAAACCGTTGCTGGGCGCTGAAGATTCATAACGGAGGCTCCTGGTGCATGAGGAGGTCGATAAAGATCAGTGTCGGAATTGTGATGCAAACAGACGACAGTATCAACCAGCAGCGATCGGTTTTCGAACCGTGGCTGGCGGGCGCTGAACCTGGTTCGACCTCAGCGGTTCACTCGACGAAAAGAAAAGACAGAACGCTAATTCACACTAATTTACGCGAATCGTCGTCTGAAAAACTTCAGCCAACCGCGCGCGACCGAATCAACCTGCACGCGAAACGCCCGACGAATTTTCCTGAACACGGCCCGCCCTACGGCCCGGTAACGACAGGCAGTTCATACGCCGCGATCTCTTCAGCGTTGCGGGCGTAGAGCCGGCCGTGGGCGATCACTGGATGATTCCAGGTTTTGCCAGACACGGCCTGAAATCGGCCAAGTTCCTGATGCTGCTGTGGATTCGCGGCGACCAGAATCGCTTCGCCGGTTTCCGACAGCACCAGTAACAACGATTGCTCGGGAAGCAGCACGACCTGTCCTCGTCCGTAGCGGCCCGCTTTCCAGAGCCGCTTGCCGGTTGCAATGTCGAGGCAGCAGAAGAGAGCCCCGTCGAAGCCGAAAGCCTGTCCGCCATTCACGACGAAATCGCTGAACTCAGGCTTCACGGTGGCTGTCGTCCAGCGCTCGTTCGAGCTCCAGCCATTGTCTCCGCGGTTGACCTCGATCAGCGAAACACCCAATCCTGTCAGCGAGGGAGTCAGAAACTTAGTCCCGTCGGACATCTGCGCGAGAAGGGCCCGCGGCGTTCCAGGCATGGGGATGCCGGCCTGCCAGAGTTGCGTTCCGGTGCCGGGTTCGACGGCAGTCAGGCCACCGTCACTGATCATCAGAATCTGCGGCTGGTCATCGAGCGTCACGAATTGCGGCGACGAATAACTGCTCACTCCCGCTGCCGTTGTCCACTTTAATAAACCCGTTTCGGCGTCGTATGCCAGAAGGTTATTCTGCTTTTCGCCTCCACCGTAGACGACGACGATTCCGTCAACCACCAATGGAGAACACGACACGCCCCACAGAGGAATCTTCGCCGACGCCTCGGTTTCGAGACTGTGAGACCAGAGCTTCGCACCTGTGGCTGCATCGAGGCAGTTCAAAAGTCCCGTCGCCCCCAGCGTGTAAATCCGGCCGTCAGAGAAGGTGGGCGTCGCGCGCGGACCGGCGCCCGAAACAGACTCCCAGAAACGGGCCGTGTCCTGGTGTACCCACAGTTCGCGGCCGGTTTGCGCCTCATAGCATACGACGACCTCGTACTCGCCGCGCTGCTCTTGGGTGAAGAGTCGCTCGCCAATTACGAC
>JAYTRB010000349.1:0-6199 GCA_043746425.1 Planctomycetia bacterium | reverse complement strand
CGCCCTTTACCGTGTGACGTCGCGGCCTTAAAGGTAAACCAGTACCAGTTCGCTATCTGCAAATTCGAGGACAGCCGTCTTGCCACAATGTGTTTTCTGCGAGAATTGTGGGCTATTGCTTGGCGCCAGCCCATTTTTCATCACTCAGGGCGCGCGACTTTGGTCGGTTTGATCGACGTGCGGAAACGGGCCACCTTCCGGCCGGCAGGCATCAACAGCACCTGCGGGGGAGGCAGCTCATCGGCCTCCAGATACTGTACGCACTTCCATGTAGCCTGAGCCCCCAAGCCCGCATAAACGACGGTGGAAAATCGCGAATTGAGGGGGTTGTCGCCAGCCACAATTACCGCCGACTCAGCATTTGCGTACACGTCGTCGCGCACCGTAAACGAACCTTGGCCAAAGCTGACTGGTAATTTCGTCGCCAATCGCGCCGAAATCCGATTTGTCGCCGGGCGCCCGATCAGGAGCAGGTGCCGATGCGCCAGTTCCTCGTCGCCGATCTCGGCATCGGTTTTGATCGGAATCAAATAATTGCTGAACCGACGGGCCAGCATCCGTTGCAGCAACAGGGCCGCTTCACGTTGTGCGTCTCGATCGCCTGACGTCCCCTGCACAATCAGTACTTTTTCAGCCTCGGGCTCAAAGGCGTAGATCGTCCAGGGACTGCCCCGCGGGCCAGAGGAGCCGGCGGGCTCACGACCCAGCCACGCCATAAGGATGTCGGCTGCCGACTTTCCGGCCCCGTCGCGAAAATGGCTCACAAACTCATCGCTCGTCACTTCGCGTCCGGCATGCTCACGACCAAACTCGTCCATCAGACGGTCAAAAACTTCGCCCCCCAGACTGGCTCTGAGCGCGGCCAGAAGCAGCACGCCTTTCCCCTTCGCGATTTCATACCATTCTTCGCGCGCCGGATCGGATTTTGTCTCGTTCAATGGGACGTCGCGTCCCAGACGGCGCGCGGCGGCCTGCCAACCCGATTCGTGTGCGAAAAGCGCCAGATCGATAAGATCGCGGCTTTCGATGCTCAGCAATCCGTCTGGAGTGCGTTTGTCGATCATGTGCTTGTTCCGAGACTGTTTCTCTTGCGCCTCACGCTTCAGAGAATTCTCGAGTGCGACGACTTTCTCGTATTCAGCGAACGCAGCAGCCAGCCAGATATCGCCGTCGGTTTTGGGGAGCAACGTGCCCCGCCAGGCGAATGGATGGATTGCATCAAATTTGACCGCCGGCTCTTCCTCTTCTTCCGGAAATGGTTCGAGATCGACCGGCACGACGTTTGGCGCAATGTTCGCGGGAGGAGTCACCGTCATCAGCGTCCAATCATTGCTGACGAGCGGTTTTGCGTCCGGGTGCTTCTTCCGATCTTCGCTGGATGGTTCCCACGTGCGTCCCCGTGGCGGCCCGAACAAGGCCCAGCTCTCAAGCCGCCCCGCTAGCGCTGTCGTCGTAAATTTGGCATCGCACGACGGAAACGCTGCCAGCGGAGTCGAAGTCAGCGACTCAAACGCGAAACCCTCGCCGATCTTCCCTGAATCCCTTTTGAAGAGCGCCAGCCAGGCCTTGTCTCGCGAATGCGGATAATAAACCAGATTGGCCGGCTTACCCCCCAGGTCAGGCACAGTTTCCTTCAGAACTTCGACGTCATGGCTGTTATTACAGCCCCAATAAAACCCCTGTGTGCCGGCCAGCCATTCCTCACGACTGCTGCGCCACAGCCGCGTACGGTCGGTCCCCAGTTCGAACATGGCGATCTCATCCGTTTTGATGTCGGCGAACAACCATTGATTCGTATACAGGCCGTTGCTCGAGTCAGAAAGAATCTCGACCGCCTTGTCGATCGAATCGGCGTATTGCACAGCCCGGCGAATGCGCGAAGCGAGCGGCTTGCCGGCCAGATTGAATTTCGTCTGCCGGACGGTCGTCTCGGCAACGATCATGCCCGCATCATTCACGTAATAATCCAACCCGCTGTGTATGCCCCCCGGAAACGTCTGCATTACGACACGGTGCCCTTGGGCGGGCTGAATGTCGAGCCAGACGTGGTAGTATCGTACGACATCAATTTCGGACATGGTGATGTGCCCCAGAACGATTCGGCCATCGGTGGTGGCTTTTCCGGTGGCGACGAAGGCGCTGCAGTGCTCGTGCGGGCGGGCTTTCGGTTGCGGGTACTGCGGCGCTTTGTATTTCTTATCGTCGAGTCCCGTAGCAGAGGCTTCAAGTCCGTGATCCAGAAAGGCGATTTCGATTTCAGAATTGATGGCCACGATGTCAATCAGGTCGAGCCGACGATTATCAAACCGCGCCCCAGCCGTCGCGGCGCCGTCGGCAATTCCCTTCATCTCATCGAGGAATTCGCCTTCATACTTCCGCAGAAACAGGGCGTCTGCCAGCCTTCGCACCTCGCGCCAGGCTGCGTGCGGCGCTTTAGAACTGTGAACTGCGGCGAGCGTCGCAACATAGTCGGCTATTTCGCCCGCCAGCAAACGGCCGTGCTGATAGCCGCGATCATACGCTGATCCTTCAATGTGTACGACATTCCATCCCGCTTGCGGATAGCACCAGCCTGGTCCGTAGCGCACGACTGACGCCGGGTCAGGAACGAATCGAACGGCCTCTTTTTCTGGAGGTGCCCCCAGCAACAGCCCCGGCATGAGCCACCACATCGCCATAGCGCCCATCACCATGATGCATCGGGATGACAGGAAATCGCCCTTTCGGCACGCATTCGCCGGCCATAATGAGCAAACTGCCACGACGTGGACTCCTGAAACGGAATGCCCGATCTCGGATCGTTACA
The DNA here is from genome assembly GCA_043746425.1 of Planctomycetia bacterium. Lineage (GTDB taxonomy): Bacteria > Planctomycetota > Planctomycetia > Planctomycetales > Planctomycetaceae > JACQFH01. The sequence goes on along the minus strand of JAYTRB010000349.1, from coordinate 3,393 downwards.
GAAGCCAATGTAACACGCCTTCCGCGAATTGCCAGCTGCGCCGAACCGCTCTCTTTTTGAATCGCCCCCTACCCGAATCGACCAGTAAGGTATTCTGAAGTAAGCTGCCGCGAAGGATTCTCAAAGATCGTCGAAGTCTTGTCGGCTTCGATGACCTCGCCATGGTACAGGAACACTGTTTCGTCTGAGACGCGCGCCGCCTGCTGCATGTTGTGCGTGACGATGACAATCGTCAGCCGGTCTTTGAGCTGGTAGATCAAATCTTCAATATGGGCGGTGGCTGCGGGGTCAAGGGCTGAGGTGGGTTCATCAAACAGCAGCATTTCGGGCTCGGGAGCCAGGGCCCGCGCAATGCACAGCCTTTGCTGCTGTCCTCCCGAGAGGGCGTACGCCGACTCATGCAGCCGGTCTTTGACTTCATCCCACAACGCAGCAGCACGCAATGCGGCCTCGACCCGCTCGGCCAGCACTTGCCGCTGTTTAATCATTTTAAGCCGCAACCCGAACGCCACATTCTCGAAGATCGACTTGGGAAAGGGATTGGGCTTCTGAAATACCATTCCCACGCGAAGCCGCATTTCCATCGGGTCGACGCTGGGGCTGATGATATTCAAATTGCCTGGGTGGAGCAGAATCTGGCCTTCATAGCGGTTGCCGGGGTACAGGTCGTGCATGCGGTTGAAGCACCGCAAGAGTGTCGTTTTTCCGCAACCCGACGGACCGATCAACGCGGTGACTGCATCAATCGGGAGCGACAGATTCACATGCTTGAGGGCTTTGTGCTGGCCGTAGAAGAAGCTCAAGTCGCGGATGGCGGCCTTGACATTCGATTTGACTTCGAGGGGGGCCGCCGTGGCGGCTAGATCGCCTACCATTTGATCCTCCGCCGCAGGCGATACCGAATGGCAATCGCCGCCGCATTGAGCGAGAGCGTCATGATGATTAAAACCAGGCCGGCTGCCGCGGCATTGCGGTGAAAATCGACCGTAGGCCGCGAAACCCAGTTGAACATCTGAATGGGCAGCACGCTGAAGGGCGAATCGAGCCATTTGAAGTTGATAAACGGAAATTGTGATTGTATGGGTGAGGGCGGCAGGAAGGCGATGAACGTGAGGGCGCCAGTCAAGACCAGCGGAGCCGTTTCGCCGATCGCTCGCGACATGGCAATGATCGTACCGGTGGCGATTCCTCCGGCTGAGTAAGGCAGGAGATGGTCTTTGATCACCTGCCAGCGCGTGGCTCCCAGAGCGTACGCCGCCTCGCGGATGCCGTTGGGAATGGCCCGCAGCGCCTCGCGGGTGGCAACGATAACAATGGGCAATATCAGAAAGGCCAGGGTGATCCCCCCGACCAGCAGCGTCTGCCCGAGGTGGAACTGATAAACCAGTAATCCGAGTGCCATCAATCCATAGATGATCGACGGCACGCCCGCCAGATTGGCAATGTTAATCTCGATGATCGTCGTCACCCAATTCTTGCGCGCGTACTCTTCGAGGTAGACTCCGGCAGCGACTCCCAGCGGAACGGCCAAGCTCACCGTTACCAGCATCAGCAAGAGCGACCCGACCCAAGCCGACAGAACCCCCGCATTTGCCGCGCGCCGCGAGGGAAATGACGTGAGAAACTGCCAGTCAATGCGCGACAGGCCATCGGAGGCAAGGTCAATCAGCAGCGCCGCGAGGGTGATGATTCCCATAAGCGTGCAGGCGATCCCCAGGATGTTGAAGATCATGTCCTGCCGTTTGCGGCGCGCGATCAGAGTTGCAGTATCGGGCATTCCTCGTGCTCGTTTTCAATAGGCTTCGCGGAACCGCTTGCGGAGAATGTGTCCCACGATGTTGAAACCCAGTGTCATCACAAACAGGGTGAGCCCAGCCGCAAAGATCGACTGATATCCGATGCTTCCGTGGGGCAGATCGCCCATCGAAACTTGAACAATATACGCTGTAATCGTGGCTGCCGGCTGCGTGGGATTCAAGGTGAAATTCGGCCGGCTGCCGGCTGCTATGGCGACGATCATCGTTTCGCCAATGGCGCGTGAGATTCCTAGAATGTATGCGGCGCCGATCCCCGACAGTGCCGCCGGATAGACCACTCGAATCGACGTAATCATCTTGTTCGCCCCCAGCGCATAAGCCCCCTCGCGGAGCAACATGGGCACGGCCCGCATCGCATCTTCGCTGAGCGAACTGACGTAGGGGATGATCATGATTCCCATCACGACCCCAGCGCTCAGCATGCTGAACGCCTGCAGGTCAGGCACGATCTTCTGCAAAAGCGGGGTCACGAAAAGAAGGGCGAAGTAACCGTACACCACGGTCGGCACAGCCGACAGCAGTTCGAGCACCGGCTTAATGATCTCGCGCAGGGCGAAGGGAGCATACTCGCTCAAATAAATCGCGATCATCGTTCCCACAGGAAGCGCCACCGCCAAGGCGACGGTCGTCGTCACGATCGTACCGGCGACCAGCGGCAGAATGCCATATCGCGGATCGGCAAACAGTGGGGTCCATGTGGTGCCGGTCAAAAACTCCCACACAGACACATGTCGAAAAAAGCCAGCCGACTCATACAGCAGCACCACAACAATTCCCGTGGTAATGGCAACCGACGAGAACGCCGCCAAGAACAGCATCCATTCGATGATGCGGTCCTTCCAATACCTTTTTCCCTGACCCAGCATCAGGCCAGAGGCCAGCGCGGTCGATTTTTCGGCCTGCGGCGCAAAAGGTTGTTTCAATCCGGCGGCCATGCGGCACTGCTCATGATGGCTATTGTCGTGGTTCCCGTTTCAGGATTTCTTCAACCGGCAGGCCGATCGCCAGACTGCCGTCGAAGCCTGTCCCGGTCTGAAGTTTGCTGAAACGTTCGAGCCCCATCTTATACGCCTGCTCTGGCAGCGGCAGGTATTTCACCTCAGCCACGAGTTCGCGAGCTCTCGTCAGATAGAACTCGACAAACGCCCGCACTTCAGGGCGGCCCGCGGCCAGCCGATTGACGTATATGAACAATGGCCGTGAAAGCGGATTGTACTTCCCAGCGACGACATTCTCCATGCTCGGAGCCACCGGGCCAACATCATTCTTTTCCCAATTGATCTTCAGCGCCTTGAGCTTGTCTTGGTTCGGTTCAAAATATGCAAACGGAATATACCCCAGTGCATGTTTGTTCCCAGATATTCCCTGCACCAGCGCGTTGTCATCTTCGTTGGGAGTATAGTCTTCGCGGCTCGATTTTGCTTTCCCGACAATGGCCTCAGTGAAATAGTCGAAAGTCCCTGAATCGGTACCGGCGCCATACAGCGTCAATTCAGCATCCGGCCAGGCCGGGTTCACCTGGTTCCAGCGAGTGACCTTTCCGCGGGCCGCAGGTTCCCACATTGTTTTCAACTCG
>JAYTRB010000348.1:0-4929 GCA_043746425.1 Planctomycetia bacterium | reverse complement strand
AGCGACGCTTTGGCCTCTTCTTTTTTAATCTCCTTTTGCGACATCGCCTGGAACATCTTATGACTCGTCGCTGATTGGATGATTGTCTTTTCCTTTTGCAGGTACTCGCGACTCTCCTGGTCAAGCTCGCTCTTCTGGAGTTCCATCCCCTTCTCCTGAATCTGAGCCTTCATTTGCTTGTCTTTCGCCCCCGCCATCTCAGCCGTCGAGCGGACGCGGTCTGAGAGATCCTGACTCTTTTTATAGTTGCGCATCGTCTCAAACAAATCGATGAACGCGATTCGCGAGCCGTTGGTCGCTTTGCCAGCGCGAGCCGTTGCCGCGCTATTTTGCCCGCAAGCATCGGGCAGCCAGACGACAGCGGCGCAAAGCCCAGCGGCCAGCGTGAGGGTCATGAGCATTTTTTTCACGGAAGGTCAACTCCTGCCAAACAGGGCATAGGCGGCCAGTCGCCAAACCGGTCGCGAAGGCGACGGATCGGTGCGGGTCGGGGAAAGTAAAGGATGGGAGAGCGAGAGAGGAAGTTGAGGGGGGGGTATATGGCAGAGATCATGAAATCGGTCAATACCGAAATCGACGAAACATTGCGACGGTGGCAGTTGAAAATGGGATTCTGTTCCGAGTTACGCGCGGCCTTTCTCCTCAAAACGGGTGGCCGCTCGGGGCGTGTCCTCGTTTTCAATGGGCCGAGTACCGGCAGCCACGGTGTTTCGACGCTGGCAGGGAAGTCGCCAGATCGCTCACGGCGTGCCGCCAGCACTGTCAGCTGTCGGATCTGAGCGGCATCAGAACTTGCGCGCTTGACAGGCCCTTTAGCCCCGACAATCGGTCTATTTTGAATAATCCCGACTGGGTCGCCGCGCGATTCGTGGGGGCGACGACCGCTGACTGGAAAATCCGACCTATGCTTTCGCAGACCTGCCACGTTTACAGACCAGCTACGGGACGCATTCGCCCCTCAAATGGAGTTTTTACATGTCAGCAGATCCTTGGAGCCGGCCGACGCTCAGCGACCTCAGGCGGATCCTCGAGAGCATCGAGCCCTCTGACGAAGCCCACAACCGCGAGGCCGAGCGAATCGAATTGTCGGTTCCCGCGGAAATCATCACAGCGCGTGGCAACACGATTGCTGCTATGACACGGGAAATCAGCCGGACGGGAATCGGCATGGTCCACAAGGGCTCAGTGTCGCCTGGAACCGTGCGGGTCAAATTGGCCAGTGACACGCGGGAGTTTGAATACAGCGTCCAGGTCGAATGGTGTCAACCTTGTGAAGGCGGCATGTTCCTGTCGGGCGGGCGGTTTCTGGCTAAACTGTCGTAGACCGCCAACAGACAATCTGCGGTCAATGGGCAGGTTTATGATCTGCGAGGGCCTTTACGCGAGAAGGTCGAGGACGACCCGCGCGTTTCCCTCGGGGCCGACGAGACGCTGTTCGAGCCCCTGATACGGGTAGGCGAGCTTGTGCGGATCGAGCCCCATGAGGTGCAGAATCGTCGCCTGCAGATCATGCACACCCATCGCGTTCTCGGTGATAAAATACCCGAAATCGTCGGTCTGGCCGTATGAAACGCCCCCTTTGACTCCGCCGCCGGCCATCCACATCGAATAGCAATGCGGGTGATGATCGCGCCCCAGAAAGTTAGAGCCGCCGCGGGCTTCGTTCATCGACGTGCGGCCGAATTCTCCCCCCCATACGACGAGCGTTTCGTCGAGCAGACCATGTGCCTTCAGATCGAGAATCAAGGCCGCGATCGGCTGATCGACCTCTTTGCACTTTTTTGGCAGGGCGTTCATGATATCATCGCCCGCACCTGTGCCGTGGATGTCCCAGCCCCAGTCGAAAAGCTGAACGTACCGCACGCCGCGCTCCACAAGTCGTCGGGCGAGAAGACAGTTATTAGCGAACGACGCCGCGCCCGGCACGGCCCCATATTGCTCTTGAATGTGCCGGGGCTCTTTGGAAATATCCATCACTTCGGGCACGGCAATCTGCATGCGATATGCCAATTCATACTGACTGATGCGGGTTTGTGTCTCAGGATCGCCAAATTGATCGAGTTCGATCTCATTGAGTTTTCTGAGCGCATCGAGACTGCGGCGGCGAGTGCCGCGATCCATTCCCTTGGGGTCGTTCACATACAAAATCGGCTCGCCTGCCGAACGGCACTGCACCCCCTGATAGACTGACGGCAGAAAACCGCTGCCCCAAGTGCTTTTGCCGCCGGTGGGGTCGCTGCCGCCGCTGATCAGAACAACGAAGCCGGGTAGATCCTGGCTTTCGGAGCCGAGCCCATAAGTGAGCCACGAGCCCATCGACGCACTGCCGAACCGGGACGAGCCGGTGAAGAGCATGAGATCGGCCGGGGCGTGGTTGAACTGGTCGGTGCTCATCGAGCGGACGATGGCCATGTCATCGGCGATTTTCCCAATATTGGGCAGCAGGTCACTGATCCACTGCCCTGACTGGCCATGTTGCTGGAACGGGTATGGGCACCCCAGAAGCTTCGGATGGCCTTTAATAAACGCGAACCGCTGGTTCTTGAGAAGCTCGTCCGGGCAAGGCTGCATGTTCAACTTGACGAGTGTCGGCTTGTAATCGAACAGTTCCTGCTGCGGTGGAGCGCCGGCCATTTCCAGGTAAATGATCCGCTTTGCTTTCGCCTGAAAGTGGGGCGGCCTGGGCGCCAGAGGATTTTCGGAATGGACTCGCTCGGGAGCCGCGGGCAAGACGCCGCCGAGTAGATGCGACAGGGCGATTGTCCCGACGCCTGCCTGACTGGTCTGCAAAAAATGCCGACGGGTGAGGCCGCGGACGCATTCGGTGCGCATGTTCATGAACACTATCCCTTGGTCAAAACGCCATCCAGATTTAAGAGCACATTGCCGATCACCGTCCACGCCGCCAGCTCGGCTGGGTCCATCTCTTTGGGGAGCGGCCCCAACGGGTCGGTGGCAAGTTGTTCGGCCGATTTGAGATCTTTTTGGTAATGCGCCAGTTCCTGATCGTACAGTGTTACAAGCTGCTGCACCTGGTCTTCGCGCGGCGGGCGCGCCAAGCATAGCCGCAATGCGAATCGCGCGCGTTCGAGGGTCGAAGCGCCCCCTTCGCCGACGATCCGCCGGGCCAGAGCTTGCGCCGCCTCGACGTATACGGGGTCATTGAGAGTTACGAACGCCTGCAGCGGCGTATTCGTGCGAATACGGCGAACCGTGCATAGCTCACGGCTGGGGGCATCGAACGTGGCCATCGACGGATAGGGGACTGTGCGGCGCCACAGGGTATAGAGTCCACGGCGGAATTTGTCTTCTCCCGAGCTCGTCGTCCATGTGCGTTCGCCATTGAACGCCGCCTGCCAGAGACCGGCCGGTTGCGGGGGAAATACGGAGGGACCGTGCGTTTTTAAGCTCAATAAGCCGCTTAAAGCCAGCGCCTGATCACGTACCATTTCAGCCTCGAGACGATAGCGCGGCCCGCGAGAGAAGAGCCGATTGCGTGGATCTTTGGCGAGCGTTGCGGGGGTTGACTTCGATGCCTGGCGGTAGGTGGCCGATGTGACCATGAGTTTCAGCAGACGTTTCATATCCCAAGCGCCATCTTCCCGCTTTCGGTTGGGCTGGCTCGGGTTCTCGTTCGACAAGCCGTGGTCTGGGGAATTGGCTTTCGGTGCACTGGCCACCCGCTGTCCCGCGGTACCAGGCGGGGATGAAGTCGAGCTTGCCTGTGGACGCGGGCGAGATGGTACAGGCTCCATGAATTCAAGGGCGAGCCAGTCGAGAAGTTCGGGATGCGTCGGGAGCTCTCCCTGAGTGCCAAAATCTTCTTCTGTTTCAACCAGACCGACGCCAAACAATTGGCCCCAGAAGCGATTGACCAGGACCCGCGCTGTGACGGGGTTTTCGCGATCGACGAGCCATCGCGCCAGACCCATCCGGTCGGCGACCGCACCCGCTGGAAGCGGATGAAATTTACCGGGCACCGCCGAATCGACCTGAGCTCCCGGGGTCAGGAAGTTTCCCTTTACCATAAGGTGCGTTTTTCGTCGCTGATCGGCGGGCACCTCGATCATCACCGGAACGGTCGGAACTTCCGGTCGCGATTTTTCGAGCTGCGCGATCGCATCGCGTATGGGCTGCAGCGACGGGGCAATTGTGCGGTAATATGCCGCCACATTTGAGCGTTGCTCTGCGGTACGCTTTTCCGTGGAAACATCGATGACAGCCAGAACCTCTCCAGGAATCGTCACTCGACGCAGCACGTCAGAACTCGTGCTGACTGACAGCCTGAACCGGCCCAGCAGGTATTGCGGGGCCTTGAACTGATGTTCGAGCCGGATCGTCAGCAAGTTCGTCGAATGAAGTCCCGCAGGCGCGGCGGCAATAAAGTAGGCCGCGTGCGGCACTGTCTGCTGGGGCGCCACACCCCAGCCGCTTTGCGACAGTTCTTTCTGCATAACAGCCCTGGCCACCGGAAACTCAACCTGCGAAAAGTCGGCAGCCACGCTCGAAAGCGGAATCAACAGTCTGCTCGACGTCCCCAGCTCAGTGCTCGGTGTGGGAGCGGCCGCCACTGTCTGTTGCCAAGTCACTTTGCGGTCTTTGTCGAGCACCAGAACTTTGAAATCAGTAAGCCGCGCGCCAACAGAGCCATCGGTCCTGTTCCAGATGGCAATGCGGTCAATCGGTGTGTCGGCGCCCAGATCGAGTTCCCACCAGGGATTCGCTTCCTGCCGGGTGTGTGTCGTCGAATTTGCGGCGAAGTAGTCGCCATTGGTGTTTCCGTCGATAGCACGCGGCGATTCTCCACCATAATCAGTGCTCGATTGCGTCGCCTTTCCAGCGGGCGCGCGGTTCTCTGTTCCGCGAAAAACCTGCACCTCGGCGAGCGAAAGAATCTTGCTCTCGCCCGGCAGTTCGATGCGCACGAAT
>JAYTRB010000347.1:0-21995 GCA_043746425.1 Planctomycetia bacterium | reverse complement strand
ACTTCAATCGAACCGCGATCAACTAAAATCTCCAGACTCACACACCCGTCCGCTGGCTCCAGCGATGCAGCAACGCTCTTACAAGAGAGTTGCCGTGTGGCAACGTCGTAACGCACGGGAACGCCCCGCAAGACAAACCCGACCGAACTGGCTTGGCCCAGCTCGATCTCTGCCGTTATTCGAAACAGCTCGCCTTGAAAGTCGGCCAGCGGATTCTCTTTCGAAACGAGTTCAACATTCGACCAGGATCGCTCGTTGGCGTTCAAGACCGACAATTCACGAACCGGCTCGGCAAACAATCGCGGGCCGTCGACCGACTGTTGCAGCGTCAGTTCGACGGGAATCGCCATCTGCTGGTTGAATGGCATGCCGGGGAATTCGATTCCCTGCCCCCAGCCGATTTGAACTCGGCGGCCTTCGGGAGCGTCACTGTAGGTTTGTGCGGCGTAAAAGTTGCCGTGCCAGAGCTGCAGTTTTTCAGTCTCGGGTGTGAATTTACGGCCATCGAACTGGCCGAGCACGTATTTTCCGTCGGCCCCATAGAGCACCCACCTGGATTGTCCCGGCTTGCCTTCGAGCGGCAGTTCGAAGAGATCGGGACATTCGTAAAAGCCGTTGATCCGGCTCTGAAACTGCCAGGTCTTAAGGTCTGGCGTCGTATAAAAGGCAATCTGGCGTGTGTTCTCGAACTCGTCGTACACCGCCATGACCCAGGCATGCGACGGTTCATGCCAAAAGAGTTTCGGATCGCGACCGGCGTGCTTGACGACGGGATTTCCGGAAAACTCGGTCCAGGTTTGGCCGGCGTCGTTGCTGTAGACGATGCATTCGCCGCGAGCGGTACTGGTATAGGCAGCCACGAGAACGTTCTTCCCACCGGTCTTAAACCCTGATGTGTTTTTTGTGTCGACGACGGCGCTGCCAGAGAAGCACCAATCGTCAAATTTCTGCGGATACAGCGCGATCGGCAACTCCTGCCAGTGCACGAGGTCCTTGCTGGTGGCATGCCCCCAGTGCATGTTCCCCCAATTCCAGCCGTAGGGATTATGCTGGTAAAAAAGATGCCATTCACCGGCGGAATAGACCAGTCCGTTCGGATCATTCAGCCAGCCGAAGCGGGAGGTGAAGTGAAACTGGGGTCGGCTTTGTTCGGAATACAACCGGTCTGCATCCGGAATCTCGCCGGCCTGCCGAATCGCATCGAGTGCATTTGATTCCTCTGCCAGGTGCTCGACCTCGATCAAAAGTCGGCGACCCAGGAACTGGCTGACATCGGCGAAGGCCCACAAATCGGGAGTTCCCTCGGCCAGTTCGATTTCGAACTCTCGGAGCGTCTGTCCGGCGTCGACAAATTTCATCCGCAGCTTGCGTCCGCCTGTCTTCACGGGGAGATGCAGATATTTTTTGTCGACGATCAGTTCGCGTTTGGCAGAAGCAAAACTTCGCGGATGATCGCTTTGGATGATCTGGTCAATGCAGATATGCCCCCAACCTCCCTGCCGCTCGTCGATAATTTCAATTACCGCGGTTTTACCTGCCAACTCTCCCACGTCCCAGTTCGTCCAATCGAGTTGTTCGGATCCACCTGCTTGTCCATTCGGACCCGTCGCCGTGCGCAGAACTTTGCCGTCGATCATCAGATTGATGCAAGCCTCAGCCGGGTGCTTGCCGCCACCAATCAGAAAGTTGATGTGCTTGCGTTCGATGACGAAAGCCGGCGAGGTCAGTTTGCCTTTAGCATCGTCACCTTCAAAAAAGCTGTTGACCAGGCCTTTGCCGAGGAACCCGCTGACGGGCATCTGCCCGGCGAGTGTGCCTTGCGCCGGGCGCCGACCGAACGCCGTGCCGACGACTTTCCATTCGCCATAGTCAGCTTCTTCAAAATCGGCGACGAGAATGTCGTGCCGCTCGGCCGAGAATGCTGGTGCGCAGGCAGATGCCATAGAGAGTACAACCAGCAGATCGAGCAGTTTCATGGGACGCCCTTAACGAGGAATGTCGACGGAAAAAAGTCGGGTTTGACGGATGCTGCAAACGAGCTAACGGCAAGATTCGATTCTACGCAGTGTCAAATCGAATGAACACACTCGCGGCCCATGCAGCAGCGAAACGATTCGCTCAGATTCTGGCAGTTGCATCAACGCACGACAACCGCGACAATACGACATGGCCCGTTGCGAACGAGGATACCTGTGCGACGTGTGCGGCGAGGAAGTCGCCGAGATTGTCGACAGCGACTTGTACCTGAGCTTCATTCTCGGTCTTGTTGAGTCGCGGGCGCTGTTGGCGCGTCCCGAGCGGCACATTCGCTGTAACCCGGTGCAGGCGCAGTTCGTCGTCGACGAGCGATTCCCGCCTGTGCTGGCCGACGGAGCGTTCGATAAACGTCGACTCGATCAGGAATATGTGCGCTCACAAGAAGATTTGGTTACGCGCGGCTGGCGACGGTTGCAGGAGGTCGCCGGGTTGCAGATTGCCATCAGCGAGTACCCGTTACCCGAGGTTCGCAGCCGCCGCAACGCCACCTCGTAAGCAAGAGGGATCACGGCAGGCGCGGAAGGCTCTTGCCAGGCCAAAGTGTGTCGGCGTTGGCGATTCCCTCTCAACCCGTGGTCGACGCCGATGATAGAGGGCAGTAACTGCGGTGTATCTCAGCCGTCAATCCAGAAGTGCCTCCTCACGTTTACTGCACACTCAATTGCCGCGCAGAGTTCGACGCCTGATTCGAAGCCGAAAGGGGGAATCTTCTTTATCAATACGGCTCTTCTCTCGATAATACACCTCTTAGATTACCGACACGTTTCTGGTCGTCGTTTTGAGTCTGAGACAGCACGCGTTCCAGATAGGGGCGCTCGATTCCCAGCAACTGTTTTAAATCCTGATACTCGGCCAGCCGCGCTGCACCTTGCTCGGGGTCAGTCTTCTCGCGCCGTACGGCCCGAATCAGAATGTTCTTGGCTGTGTGTTCCATGTCGATGAATTCGACCACCTGCGTTGAATAGCCATTGATTTCGAGCACGAGCGACCGTAAAGCGTCGGTCGCCAGAGCGGCCAGGCGCTCGTGCAAAATGCCATGCCGCAACAAAGACGCCAGGCGTGGGCTGTCGATCGCTTTGGCAAACTCGTGCTGGCAACAGGGGACCGCCAGAATCGCCCGCGTGTTCCAGCGCAGCGCTTGCGCCAGTGCATCGTCAGTAGCCGTATCGCACGCATGCAATGAGACGGCCAGGTCGACCGCTTCGGATTCATCGTGGTCGGCGATTGTTCCTTCGCGAAACTCCAGACCGCGGCATGCGAGTTGGCTGGCAATCTTCTCGCATTGGTGGATCACTTCGGATTTGCGGTCCAGGCCGATGATTCGCACCGTACGACCGTGAATTTCCGTCAGAAGATGATGCAGAGCAAACGTCAGATAGCTCTTCCCACAGCCGAAGTCAACGACTCGTAATTCATGACCACTCGCAAGCGACGGAATAACGTCATTCACCAACTCCAGGAATCGGTTGATCTGCCGAAATTTGTGCGTCATCGAATTTTTTACCCGACCATCTGATGTCATCACACCGATTTCGATCAGAAACGGGCAGGGAACACCATCGGGAATGAGATACACTTTTGCTCGATTGTGCGCGGCCGGCGGAGCGGCCACCTTCGTCGGCGGCCGCGAGGTGCAACGAACGAAGCCGTCAGAACCGAGCGCGAGTGAGTAATCGGCAACAGCTGTAAAGAGGGCAGCGTTTTCAAAGGTTTCAGCCAGCAGTCGCGCCGCTTTTTCTGCCGCGGCGGGCCGATCAAGGTTCTCGTGCGTCACACGGCTTTCAAAATGGAAGGTGAACTGATAGATCGGCCGATGCTGGACAATGACCGGACGAACAGAAACCTTCGTAACGTCAAGGTTTGCAGCGCGGCGTTTTCGACTGAATACCAGAAGCAGACAATCGCCTCTTAACAGGGCGTCGGTAAGGAGGCTCGGTGCGGAACGAGTCACGGTGCTTGGTCCAATGCGATATGTTGCGGATTGCCAGAACGGCCAATCAAGGAATCGTTAAATAGCTGTGCTCTCAAATTACTGCCGCGGGCGTGAAGGATTTCCCTACCTATGATAACGTAGCACACCGTTGATAACGTAGCACGCTGGGGCGTGCCTGGTGCCGCCGGTTCTGCCATAGCTCATTTTTCCACGATTCGGATGACCCATGTCGCTCAACAAAAAACAAAAGAAACAACTCGACGTCGAGCACAAGAAAGTGAAGCAGCTTCAATTGCAGCTATCTGGCGCAAAACAGCAGCTTGATGATCCGCAGGAGGTGGCCCGTCTCGAACGCGAGATCGCTGCCACAAACAGCCGCATCGAAGCCCTCAAACAGCAGGCCTGAGATGCTTGAACGCTATTTAATCGTCTGGCTGAGCCTGCTCTCAGGACTGGCGTACGTCTGGCCGCGGTTTTTTCCCGGAACTGAAGACCCATTCGTCGCCACAATTCCTGCGCAACCGTATCTGATAGCGGTCACCATGTTTTCGGTGGGGGGCCTGATGCGGCGCGACGAATTCAGGCAGGTGCTGCGCGACTGGAGGTCAGTCGTCGCCGGAACAATTCTGCAATACACGGCGACGCCACTCATGGCATGGGGATTCGGACATCTCTTCGGGCTGCAAGGGGGATACCTGATCGGGGTAATTATCGTCGGCTGCGTCCCAGGCGCGATGGCCTCGAACGTATTGACGATGATCGCGCGAGGCAACGTCAGTTACTCCGTCAGCTTGACGACGGTTTCGACCTTGGTCTCGCCCTTCGTCGTTCCGGTGGCGATGTACCTGTGCCTGCGCGATACAATCGACGTCAATCTGTGGGATGCGGCGCTGAATCTCATTTTCACCGTCGTCGGACCAGTCGTCGCCGGCCGTGTGCTATGCCACTTCGACCGGCGTCTCGAGAAATTCATGGAGGCCGTGGCGCCCACCCTCGCGCCCCTTACAATACTTTGGATCATCGCCGGCGTCGTGGGTGGCAATCGTGACCGCCTCACAGAAGGCGTGGCCGGCGTTATCGGAGCCTTGGCCGGAATCAACCTCTTGGGTTATGTCGTCGGCTACTGGGGCGGCGCCGCGCTACGGTTTCCCGAAGGAGTTCGGCGGGCGCTGACGATCGAAATCGGAATGCAAAATGCCGGCCTGGGAGTCGTACTGGCACATCGGCTCTTTGGGGCCTATCCCGAAGCCGCAATTCCGCCGGCGCTCTTCACCGTCGGCAGTATGTTGACGGCAACTGCGCTCGTGCAGTGGTGGGTCTGGCGCGATCGGGTGCGCGGCTTGCAAGATAGAAATCAACCTTCCACCGATGACGCTGAGGCTGGCCGATAACTGAATTGCGACGCATTCTCTTCTACTTCGTCCGCATGACAAAGCGACGCGAGGCGACACGCTTACGGTTTTTCAGTTCGATGCCACAGCCAAAGTCCTGTCGTTGGGCCGCCGACTGAATTTTCACTGTCGGGCGTGGCCCATTCCAGACCGGGTCAGGCGCGGTCGTCATGCAAAAAGGCCCACGGGGACGCGCCCGTGGGCCTTACGATATTTAACAGGAGCTGCCCTGCGACAGCGTCAGATTCTGTCGCTATTCGACGGTAATGCTCAGCCAGCCGTCAAGGGCACGGATGCGCGTCACGGCGATTTGCACCCGCTTCTTGTCGCGGTTGAGGTAGCTGACTCGGTCGATCTCGCGTCGGGGGAGTGCCGCCCCGATTTTTTTCTTGATGACACCCGCGCGAGTAAACTGCTTCCCTGCATTTTCAGCCGGTTCGGCAGCAGCCACTGCAACTTCACCCGGGTCGATCACGACGTTTTTCATATTCACCGAAAACTGCAAGGGAACCGAGATGATCTGGGTGGGAATGTCTTCCTTCCCTTCCTGCTTGAAACCGGCACGCAGGGTCAGCACCAGCGTCCCGTCGCTTACCTGAACGCGAATCGGATCGGTCTTGTCGAAGACGAACGTCTTGGGGCCTGAATCGTCCTTGTCGTCTCCCTCACCAGCCGGCTTTTCGTCCTTCTTAAATTTCACTTCACGACCAAGAAGTTTGCTGAAATTCTCCTCGAGCTTTGCCTTGAGCTCTTCTTCAGTAAATGTCTTGCCGGCCAGGTCGAGACGATCGGCCGCGTTATTCATGACGCTTTCGTGCAGAAGAATCGTCGCTCCTCGCCCCAAAACGAGTGCCGGGTTCGCATCACTTCCGCCGAGCTCTGTCGCCGCCATCAGTCGAGTGGCGACTTTCAACTCGGTATCGGTGGTGCTCCACGACTTCGCATCGGGATAAAGATTCAGTTCCCGCAAACCCGTCACCGTCTTTTCGAATTCGGGATTGGCTTTGCCGTTGGGCCCGAATTCTTTGTCGACTTCGAGATTAAACTCAGGCAGAACTCGCTCCTGCAATCGGCCGGCGGCAATCGCTTCTGATTCGCCGCGCATGCCTTCGGCTTTTCTGACGGCGATTCCATTGGCAAACCCGCTGAGGAACCCCATGTGGGTATCGGCCCCGGTCGTCGTGTTATTGGTGGTGACGTTGATCCGCGCCGGCTGCGTCCAAAACCTGTCGCCGTCAAAGGATATCCGTTTCATCGCCGTGAAATGATGGTTGCCGTTCGTAAAAATCGTCGCCTGACTGGTGTAGCCCGCGGTGCTGGCGGCGACTGAACCATTGGCTGTGAGGTCGAATTGGGCCGTATTGCCGCTAGGCACCAGGTCGATGCTGACGTCAGTATGGGTGGCCTGCGTGCCTCGTACATCGGCACCCAGAATGTAATCGACGACTGGCCCGGTTTCGTCGCGCGATTGGCCGACAAACTTGTTCAGGAACGCTTCGGAAGCCACGACCCGCAAATTGTAATTAAAGTAGTTATTGCGCATTGCATTGGCCAGGCCGTCCCCTGCATCGGGCGCCGTAGCGCGAACACCGTCAAACGCCTTTCGCACAGCGGCTGACGCAGAGCTGGCACGTGTACTTTCGTACTCTTCAACTGCCGCAAAGAGAGCGGCGAGATTCTTTCGCAAATCAGGATTGTTCGCAGCCACGGTGGGGGCTGTGACGGCTGCAAGGTATCCGTCGATTGACTCTTCGTAGGCCGCAAACTCGGGCTTGGCGAGGAACTCTCGCGCCCGTGCGTCGGCCAGCGTATCGCGCGACTTGAACCGCGACTGGGCCGAGGCGAGTATGGCGGTCGTCTTTTCCGCATCATTTGCGGCCGCCGCCGCGTTGACGTCACTGACTTGCAGATATTTCAACCAGCCGGCGCCATTGCGTATTGAGTTCAGATAAGTATTGACCGCTTGAGCTTCCTGGGCCACGTGTCTGCTGGCGGCGACGATCTTTGTCGACCGCGCTTCAGGTCCGCGCTCGAGTGTATCGAGAGCTGCCTCGGCGGTATCGAGCCGGCGTTTGAGTCCTCCCGAGAGCGAGACAAGAGTGGGCAGAATGCCCTTATAACGCGGGTCGGCAGCATGCGAATTGACGCTCGTCAGACGGCCGCGGAGCGCGGCAATGGCTTTTCGCTGGCCAGCCACGTCGACCCCTTCGGTTTCATACAGGGCTGCAAGTTCGGCACTCACTGCCGTACCCCAGGCTTTCCAATTCTCTGGCAGTGCCGCAATTGTAGCTGTCAGATCGGCCGGCACGGCGGCGGGCAAAATACCGCGAAGCCCGGTTAATGGCGCTTCATCTGCTGCGCTAAGCCAGCAAGAACCCGAGATCAAAACCCCCGATAAAACCACGCTCCAAACACCGCGCGACACAGTCAACTGCTTGAATGCCTCAAAATTACGATTGAAAATCATGTCCTTGCTCCGTTGCTCTTTGCGTTCGTGGTGACTGGTTGACGGCAATATGCCAAGCGCCAGCCCTGTCATCCCGATGAATCATTCTCCGGGCTTAAATCATTTCCGGGTCCATATTCATGATTTGGTTTGAATCATGCCCGGCTTCGACTGGAATAACACGCGCAATCGATGATCTTGATCTGTTCGATATATCGACCCGCGAAATTCGCCCGCCCCCGGTAATCTGCTTCGGAGTGGCAGGTCCCTCCAACACGCACCCTCAATTCAAGGATTATGCCGGAGGTGACAGTCAGGCAAAACAGCACCCACACCTCTGCAAACTTTCGTGTGCCATTTGTCAGCAGTTTAGCTGAACCACCCATGTCCTGCAACCAATGCAATCGAAAGAACCGTTACCATTGTCATCGCCGAGTGCCGGCGGCCTGACTAGTCAGTCACGGTCTGCTTCTCCTATGATCTGTTGCGTCATGTCGCCCGCCGATTTCAATCCCGCTCAATGGGAGGCCGTCAATCATCTCGACGGTCCGCTACTCGTTCTGGCTGGCCCCGGCTCAGGAAAGACGCGCGTCATCGCCGGGCGAATCGTCCGGCTGATCGAAGAGGGGGTTGCGCCCGGGCAGATTCTGGCGATTACGTTTACGAATAAGGCCGCCGGTGAAATGGCTTCGCGCGTCGAGCGACTGCTCCCTGGGAGGAACGTCTGGGTCAGCACATTTCATCGGTTGTGCGCGCGACTCTTGCGGCGCGACGCGGCAGCCGTGGGCCTGCAGCCAAATTTCACAATTCTCGACACCACCGATCAGGGCCAACTCGTCCGCAGCATTTTGGCCGATCTCGACGTCGACGCCAAACATTTCAAACCGGGCCAGATTCTGCATCGCATTAGCAAGGCGAAGTACCATCTGCAAACGCCCGAGGCGTTTGCCCAGGCCGCCCAAGAACGGCTTGGCAATCAGCTCGATCAACTGGTGGCCCGCGTCTATGCCGTTTATGAAAGCATGCTGCTCAAGTCGAACGCCGTCGATTTTGACGATCTGCTGATGCATGTCTGCCGGTTGCTTGCCGAGAACGAAGAGATTCGAGCCGAGCTCGACCACCGCTTTCGATATATTATGGTCGACGAGTATCAGGATACGAACCTGCCGCAGTATCAAATCGTGCACGCTCTGTCGCACGATTATTCAAATCTGTGTGCGATGGGCGATCCCGACCAGTCGATTTATGGCTGGCGCGGCGCCGAAATCGGCAACATTTTACGATTTGAGCACGATTTTCCGCAGGCGCGCGTCGTGCGACTCGAACAGAACTACCGCAGCACCAAGGCCATTCTGCGGGCGGCCGACAGCCTGATCGCCCATAACGTCAGACGGAAGGCCAAAACCCTGTTTACCGATAATCCGGAAGGCGATCGGGTCGAATCGTTGTGCTTTGACGACCACCGGCAGGAGGCCGAGGGAATCGCCCAGGCCGTGAGGCATCTGGCTGATGAACAACAACGCCCCTGGTCGGATTTCGCAGTTTTTTATCGCATCAACGCCCTCTCTCGCGAGATCGAACGGGCCCTCGTCAGGCATCGGGTTCCCTTCCAGGTGGCCGCTGGAGTCGCCTTTTATGAGCGGACTGAAGTCAAGGATCTATTAGCGTATCTGCGGCTCATTCATAACTCCGCCGATCGGGCTGCATTTTTACGGGTCGTGAACACGCCCGCGCGCGGCGTCGGAAAATCGACAGTCGGCAAGCTCGTTGGCTGGGCCGACCGGCAGGACATGATTCTGCTCGAAGCGGCTCGTCAGGCCGGCGGGTTTCCCGGACTGAGCCCGCGCAGCACGATCGCTCTCAAGCGTTTTGCCGATCTCGTCGACGATTTCTCGCAGACGTGCTACGGCGGAGTCGCCGAGCTGCTGACCGCGGTACTCAACCGCACGAACTACGGCGCCGAATGTCGCGGCAGCAGTCTCGAATCGGACGTGCAGCGGGCCGCAAACATCGATGAATTGCAGAATGCAGCTGTGCAGTACGACGCACAGCATGCAGAAAACCCGACGCTGGCCGGTTTTCTCGAAGAGACAGCGCTTGTGGCCGACGTCGATTCGATTGACGAAAAGGCGGGCATGGTGACCATGATGACCCTGCATGCCGCCAAAGGGCTTGAGTTTCCGGTGGTCTTCCTGGTCGCAGTCGAAGACGGCATTCTGCCCCATGACCGGGCTCTGCGCGATGGGTCGGTGAATGAGATCGAAGAAGAACGGCGTTTGTTGTTCGTCGGAACAACCCGCGCCGAAGAACGGTTGTTTCTAACGCGTGCCACGGTTCGTACGATGCACGGAAAAGACTTCCTCAGCCCTCCCAGCCGGTTTCTGCACGAAATGCAGATTTCAGTCGGCGATTATGGCGATTCGACAGCAGCCCAAAGCGGGAGGTCGCTGCCAGACACTGACGCAGAGGCCGCATCTGCTGCTGAGGGCCAGTCGACGGACGCGGCTCTGAGAATTCTGGCGAAGGAAGCCACCGCGGCCCAAAAGACAGCCGATTTGAACGCACCTGAAACGGCGATGCCCCCTCCGCACGTCAGACCAACTCACGGTCAACTGCCAGGGCGGCCGCGGCTCATGACAGGGGCCGACCTCTTGAACGGAAACGCCAAACCGGTCGAATTTCCGCTGACATTTTCCATCGGAATGACCGTTCGACACCCACAAATGGGGTTGGGGCGAGTCACCGACGCGCAAGGCGCCGGGAAATGGCGCACGGTGACGATCGCGTTCAATTCAGGCGAGTCAGTCTCGTTCGTTGTTCATAAGTGCCCCTTGCAACCAGTCGGTGTCAGGTAATCGACCGATGCCATTAACGTAGTCGCGAGAAGAGGCGGCTCACTGACGGCTTTCGGGCCGGTTTCGCGGTCGCGAGTTCAGACTGCGCACTGTCGGCCTTTGGGACACCCTCGGGACGCACACCACGATTCGGAATGCGCGGGAACGAACTGAGCCGAACCCTCGTGCCCCCATCGCCGACTTCAGACTCATCGTCGTCACTTTCGCCTTCATCCTCTACCCGCAAAGCTGTCTCATCGCCCGCCAAAGAATCCAATTGTGGTCCCCCTGTCGCAGGTCGTTGGGCTGTCGGACCGGCCCCCGGGGGAGGCGGCAGCGTATCGACAGGTGCGCCAGGGAGCGGGTTGGGCTCAGAGTGTCGATGGGAATCTTCCAAGCCGGCGGGAGGCAGGCCGTTCATTGCCGGCGGAGCATTGACGGCCCCGGGGCTCGGCGGCAGATTAGGGGTCACGATGGTTCGTGCGTCGATGATCTCACCGGAAAGGTTCATCTCCGCAACCCGGTTGTATTCGTCCCAGCGCGTGTCAACCAGCTCGAAAAACACGGACGGTTTATGATACCGTCGCACGTCGAGTCCGGTGCGCATTGTCCAGCCCCCTCCGGGAATATAGCAACCGGAAACTGCCAGGCAGACCAGCAGCATCCAGTAGTTCCGGTGAAGCAACAGACGCGGCAACCCAGAATGTCGGGTCGCCTCCTCGGCAGGTGGGGGGGACATCCCCTTTCGGTTGAGGAAACGGCTGGCAGGCCGCGAACCCGATTGATCAACAGGGGATGTCATATCTGTTTCAGACGCCAGGACAGACAGGAACGAAACAACCTGGAAAAGTCATCGTCGTGCCAGGGGCAAACTTTGCATCGAAATCCCAGTCAGACCGGCTGTGACGTTTATGACGACTGGCGGCGGAATGGCGGGCCCCCTTTCCCACTGGAACAGTCTGCGCAGACGTCAAAGTCTGCCACACCAGCGATCTGGCGCGGCTTTCGTTACGTTCTGCGAACGACGGGGATAATTGATAAAGGGGTTCTGGGAGCATTCCGGTTGAGGCAACGACTATACTGCCAGCGGCTGCAAATGTTGTGTTTTCCAATTCGGGGGAAATGGTACAAGTCGTAGGTGATCGGCGGAGCCCGACGGTTTGGCACCAACGTCAACCGGCGCCTCGGCGCACAGATTCAGCATCGGATCCGGAATTTGTCGCCAGGAGCCCACGTGAGGAGCCCTGGTGAATCGTGTCAATATCGGAGATACGCCGTGACCATGCCGTTTGACGGCGAATGCCATCCCGACAATCGCGAGCGTTTACAGCCGCAAGATGTGTCGTCCATCTTGCACTTGGAGTCGGTTGCGCCGGGCATTGTGGATTTTCTATCTCGACACGCTGGGCTCTCGTTTAACCAGAGCCTCTATCGCATTCACGCGGTAGGCGACATGCGAAGATGGACCGCTGCGGTTATTAATGCCTTTCCCGATTTCAGGGAGCGTGCATTCTGTTTCTCCTGCGACTGGCTGGGGAGGCACTTCTCCATCGACTTCGGACGACGCGAGCAATCGCAGTGTTTGATTCTCATGTTTGAACCGGGCACAGGGCAGGCGTTGGAAATTCCAGCGACGTTTAGAGATTTTCACAACGTGGAACTTGTCGAATACCAGAACGCGGCACTCGCAGCTGATTTCTACCATACATGGCTGACAGCAGGTGGGGCTATACCTGACTTCACCCAGTGCATCGGTTACAACAAGCCTCTCTTCTTGAATGGCGCCGATGACGTGAGCAACCTTGAGTTGATCGACATGAAGGTCTACTGGTCATTACTTGGACAGCTGTTAGCCAAGACTCGTCACCTTCCCGAAGGCACACGAATCAGCAACATACACATTGGTTAGAAGCCAACGTGGAACGGCTCTCGCCGCTCGACACCGGTCAGTAAATAGAGCTTCCCTCAGAGCCGGCCTGCCATCCTTTGGCGTCAACCGACAATTTGACCCCCACCACCCCGTCAGCGACGGGGATGAGGTTGTGTTTTCGGTAGGGCGCACAGCTTCGCGGCCGTCTCGAATGAAATGCTCTGCTCGCCGTGAGCGAAGCGTTGACGACTGACTGATCAACGCCGCTCCCCTTGGCGATGGCGTTGCCCGTCACTTGCCTGCCGAGTCAATCGTCGGGCAACCGCGGCGTTCGACTGCTTCGCCGCCTCCAGGCGGTAGCGCGGCAGGTTCAACTAAAGGATCACTCGGTGCATCAACTGGGCCGGCTGGCTGCGGTACGCTATACTGCTCTGATCGAGAAACCTTGCTGTTTGAACCGTTTATTTTGAGAGCCGGAACATGACAAAACTCGTGGCTCGAGTCGCATCAGCGATTTTGTTCGCGGGCTTGGCGATCGGCGCCCTCCAGCGGGCATGTTTCGCGCCGCAATCGACCGCCAGCGCCACTGCAGCTGCTGAGCCTGAAAAGGATTTCGTTTCCTTGTTTGATGGCCACACGCTCTCGGGCTGGGAGGGCGACACTGACCTCTGGAAAGCCGAAAACGAGATGCTTGTCGGCGATTCGGCAGGAATCGCGCACAACGAATTCCTGGCGACGAAGAAGAGTTACGGCGATTTTGAACTGCAGCTCGAATTCAAATTGCACCAAGGAGCAGGGAATTCTGGAATTCAATTCCGATCAAAACGTGTTGCCGACAGCCGCGAGGTCTCTGGGTATCAGGCCGACGTCGGCGAGAAGTACTGGGGCTGCCTGTATGACGAAAGCCGGCGCAACAAGGTACTCGTTCAAGCCCCGGCTGAGCTCGAAAAGAAGCTCCATCATGGCGATTGGAATACGTACGTTATTCGGGCAGAGGGAAATCACATCACCTTGACCGTCAACGGCGTGAAAACCGTCGACTACCACGAAGAGGACGAGGCAATTGCCCGCGAGGGAATTATCGCGCTGCAGATTCACGCCGGGGGGCCGCTGCGCGTTGAGTTTCGGAAATTGCGAATCAAAGTGCTGAAACACCGATGACGCACGTCGAGAATTATGAACAGGCACTTGAGTTTCTGTTCAGTCGGGTCAATTTTGAACGGCTGTCGGGAATGCAGTATTCGGCCGACGACTTCAAGCTCGACCGAATGCGTGAACTCTTGCGCCGTCTGGGAAATCCGCACGAATCAATTCCCGCAGTCCACATCGCCGGCACCAAAGGCAAGGGATCGACAGCTGCTCTGACGGCACAGGTGCTGTCGGCTGCCGGGATTCGCACGGGGCTGTTCACGTCGCCACACATTTCTGCGTTCGAAGAACGGATGGCGGTCGACGGTGTCATTCCGACCAAGGCCGAACTGGCTTTGCTCGTGGGCGAGATCGCCGGCGTCGTCGCCGATCTCGACAAAACCCCTGGGCAGATGAGCCCTACGTATTTCGAAATCGCCACGGCCATGTCATGGCTGTACTTTCGCGAACGGCGGGCCCAAATCGCCGTACTGGAAGTGGGTATGGGAGGCCGCCTTGATGCCACAAATGTCTGCCGGCCTGCGGTGTGCGTCATTACCACGATTAGCCGCGATCACACCCGTCAATTGGGGAGCCGCCTCGATCAAATCGCACGCGAGAAGGCCGGAATCATTAAAGAGGGAATTCCGGTCGTGAGCGGGGTTACGCTCGAACCGGCGCTTTCGGTCGTCAGCGAAACGTGCCGGACGCAAGCCGCGCCCCTATTCCAACTGGGTCGCGATTTCAACTACCAATATATTCCGGCGATTATCGGCATGCCCGAAAATCGGCCCGGCAATCCTCGAAGCGGCTGCGGAACAATGAGCGTACAAACCTCGCGGAAGGCCTGGCAGAACCTTGCCGTGCCGCTGATAGGCGAGCATCAGGCCCGCAATCTGGCGTTGGCGGTGGCGACGATCGAACGATTGCAGGAGCAGGGTTGGCAGATTTCCGACGACGCTGTTCCCACGGGAATTTTCAGGCTGCGCTGGCCAGGTCGAATCGAAATTCTGGGGCGTGCCCCCACGGTGATTGTCGACGCGGCCCATAACTGGGAGGCCGTGGCAGCCCTGCTGCGAACGCTCGATGAAAGTTTTGTAGCGCGACGGCGGATCCTGATGTTCGCGGCCACGCGCGACAAGGATGTCGCCGGAATGCTTCGGCAACTGCTGCCCCGCTTCGACTCGGTGATTTTAACCTGCTTCCAGAACAATCCCCGGCACGTGCCGGTTGAGACGCTGGTGAGAATGGTGCGGTGTCTCACTGTTCAACCGCTGCACGTCGCGGCCGACCCGGCGGCCGCCTGGAAGCTGGCCAGGCGATTTGCCCAGAGTAAAGACCTCATTTGTGCCACCGGCTCATTCTTTCTCGCCGCTGAATTGCGAGAATTAATCGTCGACGCAGCCCAGCGTCAAGACGTCGCCGGCGCAGCATCGGGGACAAAAATTCTGGCTGGTGAAGAAAACAGCACCGCGGCTCCTCGACAGCAACCGGGGTGTTGATCGTCATCTGTCGCACGGGCCGGTGTCAGAGCGCATCGCCTCGAAGAGACGGCCCTGGCAATTTTTTTCGGGCGACCTATGACCAGAACTGTTTGTGACGAACTATCGCAGAAAGTCCATGGCAGAAACGCGCTACCGGCCGCGGTCGACTCCCCCGCGACTGCCAGAATTCGATCCCGCCTTGGCCTTTTTGCCCGAACCCAATCCGGCAGGACTTCCCATCCCAGGCATGGAAGGCATCATCATACTGCTCATGCTTGAGGCCTTTAGCGGATTGTTGACCCGATCCCTCTTTTTCTTCTTTTTCCCTTTCTTGCCACTCTTGTCACCGAAGATGCCACCCGCGTCGTCCTCTTCCTCGCCCTTCTTCCGATCCTTGATGGTCTCTTTAATATCGCTATACGGCTCGCGCTGTTCGCTGACACGCTTTTCGGCCGCTTTGAGATCGCTCTTCGACCCGGCGTCCAGTTCCACAATTTCGCCAAAACGATTGAGAGTGACAGCCATGTCAAGCTCACCGCTCTTAAAGATCTTCTTCCCTTCGGCCTCTCTGAGATTCAAATCCGCCAGGAACGAAGACGCCAGCCGGGGGGGCGCCCCCGCGCCGTCTATCAGCACGTCTTTACTGGCGAAATTGACGTCAGATTCTTCCTTGAACGACGGAACGGCCACATCCAGACGCATTGTTTTTCGCTTTTCAGCGCTCACGTACGCCCCGAACGCAACCTTGAATGTATCCATCAAAAGTGTCCCCAGGTTGGGGTCAAATTGCACGACTTTGAGATCGACGCCGTCGGTGCGTTTATTAGCGCTCGACGCGATTCGCGCCAACGCATAATCAACATCGCTCTCAACCACAACCGGCGGTGACGCAGCACTCCAGGGCGTCTCGCGGAACTGCTCTTCGGCCACAGTCAAAGCGCTCACGAACTGCTCTTCAAAATTAGGGTTCACCACAATCAATCGCACCCGGTATCGGTAGCATTCGCCGGGTTCGATCGCAAAATCGAAATAGCGGAACATCAAAAGATCGCCACCTAAAACTTCGCCTCCCGAACCTGGCATGTTGCCCATACCGCTTCCCATGCCTCCCATGCCGGCACCCGGCCCTCCCATTCGCCGCATCATATCGGCCATATTCGAGGAACTCGGTCCGTTCTTGCCGGCGCTGTTGGTGGCCATACCAGCTCCGCTGGATTTCATCATCTCGGCCATATAAGAACTCATTTTCTTGCTGCCCGAATCAGTGCTCGTCGCCTGCCGACGGATTTGATTGGCATCTTTTTGAACGCGCGCAAAACCCCGGCGAATCGACACGCCCCCGAGTTGTTCGTCGGGCTCGTCGTCATCGGCCAAGGCCTTGGCCGCGGCCTTGGTGATGGCCAGCTGTTCGGTCTGCTCATCTTCCGTCAGCGTCGGAATTCGCGGATGAACCATTTTATTCGGATCCCATTCTTCATCCAGCCGACGCGGCAGGGGAGACGTGAACACCTGGCTGACATGCTTCGGATGCACCAATTCAAGATCAAGTTCAGACGCTTCTTTCAGAATCTCGACAGAGGCGTCGGTGGAAAGTTCCCTCCAGGGGCCGATCCAAGGAGTCGGGCCGGGAATTGCCCGCTGCCTTTCGATTCGCAGCTCTACATATTCAAGCTTATCCATTACCTGCGACAGCGACTCGGCGTGTAATGCCGTCTTCAGGAGCTGCCATTGCTTTTTTACGTCGACAACTCCCAGGACGACGACGTAGCGCACCCCGCGGGCCTTTTCGCTCGAAGCGTCGGCCCCTGACATGATTCCCATTGCCGAACCATAACCGATCGATGCACTCGGCAAGTCGTCTCCGCTGTCGCGGTCTTTCTTCGACTTCTTTTCTGACTTGGATTTTTCTGGCTTGGATTTCGTTTCGGGCTCTCGCGAGGAATCGTCGACAGTTGAGGGAGAAGCTTCAACCGCCATGGGCAGAGTTCCGTAATACGCCAGCAAATCGGAGACGGGTTCCCAAGTGGGCTCATCAGCCGGCTCTTGCTTTGAATACAACTTGGGCGACATGGGAACCGTCCAGTCGAAAGCGGCCGCATCGAGCTCGTTCGTCACTGTTTGCAGCTCATTGACCGCCAGAAGATAGGGAATGAATTCCTTTCTCTTGTCTTCGCCCCAGGCGTTTCTCTGAATCTGGTCGGCGACTTTCTTGGCCTCGGCCTCGAGTTCGTGCGGCTCGCCTTTGTAATCTGATGCCCAGGTGGTTAGAAACAGGCACATCACGACAATCAGCCCCACGACGCCCATCCCGATTTTTTCACCATGGCGCAGGGCGAACTGCTTGTAATCGAGGGTTTTGATTTTGGAAATCAAATCTTTCATGTTCAATTCCGTGACGGAGACGCATTCTCTGGGTCATGCCAGCCAAGCAGCCGGCTTATTAAACTGAATTCTGCAATACTCCCGCGCGCGGCCCAAGCAACCTGTCAGCTTGAGGAATCGGGTTGGGGTTCCACTTCGGGGGTATCTTTCGACTTAGATTTCGTCGCGGGGACACCCGAGCCATCGGGGGCAGCGCCCTTTTCTTCGGGCATTTCGTCGCTCTTTTCACTCGCTTCTTCGTCGTCGGCCGCGGCGTCGGGTTTGTCGTCGGCTTCGGTGGCCGACTTCTTCGCGTCGGCAGTAGAGGCCGCCGGCTCGTCTCCGTCAGCACTCGCGGCGGCGACGCCCGCGTTGTCGTCGGTGGCTGCGCCTGCTACCGCCGGCTGCCCCTCGGCCGGGGTCTGTGTTTCGGGTGCGACCGGCGGGGCATCGGGCTTATTGAAGATGTAAATCACCCCGACAATCGCGACATTCACCAGATTCGGATCCTCGAGAGTCGATCGCGCGCTCGAGAGAGAAGACTCGCCCGTCTCGTCAGACGATCGCGAGGGGGGCACCTTGGATGAAGGGGGCGTTTTCCCAGCACCCGATCGGCCCGAAGTCGCCGAGCTCATGCCGCTCATCATTGACTTGCTCATCCCGGCAGGACTTCCCATTCCGGGCACACCCGACGACCCGCCGCTCGGATACCCCGATCGGCCAGATCCGCTCGATTTTCCCCCTGCTCCTTCAGCAGAAACGAGGTCTTCACTATTAAAATCGGCGATATGAACCCGAAGAATGTTGATCGGCCAGTCGCAATTTGAGAGGGTGACCAGTAGATCAGGAACGCGGCTCTGAACCATAACCACGTTCAACTCGAACCCACGTGTTTTCCATTCTTTATTCTCGTCGCAATAGCGTTCCATATTCGCCCCGCCTGCACGAACGGTGGTTCCTCCCATTCCGCCCGACATGCCCTTTGCCATCGATTCCATCATTCCCTTGGGCATGCCCGCTGCCCCGCTTGTTCCCCCTGAGGGCGCAGGAGTCACCGCCTTCGAGTCACCTGCCGCGGTAGAGTCTTTCGCGGGCCGTTCGGGGCCAAGATCTTCATCGGCATCGATTTTGGGGTCGGCAACACCGCCGCCATCACGCGACTGGCCCTCTTTTCCTCCCATCCCTCCCGAGCGCATCATCCCCATTCCCATCGTCATACTTTTCATGTCAGGTCCCCCCCCCGTACTGGGTGAGGCGGCCGCCTTGGGAGCCGAAGGACTACTGCCACCTTTGGGAGATCCGCCGCGCAACAGCAAATTGACAATTTGACGAATGGGCGCATCAAACGCAGTCTGCACTCCTTCGTTGACTTTGGCAACGCAACCTAAAATCGCGCTGAGCAGCCAGATATCTTCTTGCGCCGCCTGAATCTGCTTGCTGTTGGGCGACTGATACTTCCATTCTTCGGTGAAATCCGGAAGCAGCTCTTCTGGGAAGAGGATCAGACCTTTGGGAGAATCATCATCCAGCGGGTTGACGATCTTGCGCACGCGCTTAAGCTCGCGGGCATAGGCCGTTCGGCGGTAGATCTCAAGATGGTAGTTTTCCATCTTGTCCGGTTCGACCATGTTCTCGGGCCAAACCATTTCTGGCTTCTGCCGTTCGTAGAGTACCCACCAGGCAATGTCGCGTTGCTTGGCCTGTTCGGCATTGACGATATCGAGCTGTCTGGTCCATTCGCCATTCGGGTCATCGGGAACGGCCTTCAATGAGTTCTTCAGGTCTGTCAGCGTTTTCGAACGCGCGGCCGCCTCGCTGATCATCCCAGAAGTACCCATCATCCAGCCCACGAATGGCAGAATCAATGCGATACTCAGGAGAATCCAGAACTGATATTTCAATACCTGCTTCAGTTGTTCCATAATTAAACCTGCGGGCAGCTAAGGACGCGGGGAGTATTGAATGGGGTCGAACGTTGTCGGCAGAATACTTCATCCACCGGGCTTGGCGACGGCTCCTGTCGGGCTCGCGGGAACGGGCGCAGAAATGGCAGACGGCGCTTGTAGCCCTGTTGCCGTGGGAGCACCAGTTGCCGGTGAACTAGTTGCCGGTGTACCAGCTGCCGGTGAACCCACGGCAGGTATAACCGGCAGGGGTGTCGCCGGTGTTCCGGCAATTCCCGCCGCCACGGGTTTGAGCGGGTCGACGGCCTCGCGTTTATCGAGGGGTTTATACTGCCACACGAACTGAATCGTGAAATCCGTCTGCGGAATTTCCATCGAGTCGTCGGTGTCGTCTTCCTCCTTCTTGACCACTTTAGCCTTTTTGCCTCGCGCGGGTTTGCGAGCACCGGATGGACCATATGGCATTCCCGGCACAATACCCGAAGCGGCCCCTCGACCTCCGGGACCCGAGGGCATTCCCGGAATGGCGCCTCCGGTTCCGCTTCGCCCACTACCTCCCATCCCCATCCCCATCCCCATCCCCATCCCGCCCCCAGTGTCCATGCCCGGAGGGCCGTTCTTGTAGAAAATTACCTTCGCCTCGGGTTCAGATTCAGAGATAATGGCATGCGACATTCCCGATTTCCTGACGGGAATCAAAACTCCGGTCGGCAAGCGCTTCGTGGTGTCGAACTGGTCGATCTCCCACAGATGTAAATTGTGCAGCAGCGTGCTCTCGACATAGGGAACCCCCGCTAACAGCGGGTTTTTCGGATCTTCGTGGAAGTGCCGGCCATGCAGCGTGAAGATGTAGCCCGGTCCCGAAGGGCCTTTGGCTTTTTCCTCCGGCAGCAGCCATTTCAACCGATCTGCTGGAATCGCCTTGAACCACTCGCTGACATCATCTTTCTTTTCGGTTGTGATGCTCAGAAGGCGGATGCGGTTCTTGAGTCTCGGGTCGGTTTCCTCCTGCTCCTCCAGCGTTTTGTCGCGCGGGAGGCATTCGTTGATGGCCTTATAGACTTCGAGCCAAGCCGTCCGCTGTGCCCCACCGGTCATCAGATTTTCGAGCTCTTTACGATACGACGCATTTTTCGCCTTGGCTGCATCATAGCTGCTCTTCATCTCTCCTTTTTTCTTGACGACATCTGTGGCAACTGTTTCGGCAGCGCCAAAGCGGTCTGTGCTCACAGAGTTCCACACGTGAGAATACCCCATCGTCGAGGTCGCCAGCCCTAAGAGCAGCACTGCTGCCGTGGCGATGGCCCAAGGCTTTTTCTTGCGGATCAGCCGGGCTGTCGTAATTTCGGGCGGCAGCAGCGACGTGTACACGCGGGTAATCTTCAGCCCCTGCAATGCCAACCCATAAGGAATGGCGAACGACAGCAGGTTCTCCTGAAACAGAGGTGCATTCAGCACCGAATCGCCCGCCAGCGACGGAAACGAATCGATGCGCTCGACATCCATTTGCAGGTTCTGCTGCAAAAACTTCTGCAAGCCCGCCAATTTAAAGCCATTTCCTACCCCGATAATGCGGCCAATTTTCGCATCGCGATTGACACTCGCGAAAAACCCGATCGATCGCTGAATCTCGGCGACGTAATCATTGAAGACCGGCCGCAGCGCCTGGAACACCGCCTTGGGATCGGGAGATTTCGTGGCATTGCACTTCAGGTGCTCGGCCTTGGCAAACGTCAGCTTCATTTCCTTCGTCAGTGCCCGCGTGAAATGATTCCCTCCCAGCGGCACGTTGCGGTTCCAGATTTTCTTTCCGTTCGAAACCAGCAGCGTCGTATTGTCGGCGCCCATATCAAGCAACAGAGTGTAGTCTTCTTGCTCGGCCGGCGCATTACCGCCTGGAACATGCCCGAACTGGTCGTGGCAAAGAAAGTTGTAGAGCGCCAGGGGGGCGATCTGAATCAGATCGACTTCGATCTTGCGGTCGATGAACGGCGCCAGGTGCTGTTGCACCTGGTCGCGCTTCATCGCAAACAGCCCGACTTCGGCATCGAGCATGAATCCGCTTTCCTCGACGCCACCTCCGAGCGGCTGGTAGTCCCAGATCACTTCTTCGAGCGCGAACGGAATCTGCTGCCGAGCTTCGTATTTGACGATCTCGCCAACTTTGCTGGCTTCGACCGGAGGCAGCTGAATGAACCGGGCCAGAGCCGTCTGACCGGGAACCCCGATTGCCACTCCGTCGCCCTGCAGGCTATTGCGCGACAGAAACGTGTCCAGCGCTAAGGCAATGAGTTCTTCGGGATTCGCATCGGGCTGGCTCAGAATCTTGGGATGCGGCACATAGTCGAAGGCGGTCGCCAACACCTGCTTGGCTGCCTCGGCGTAAACCAACCGCACTGCCTTCAGTCCGGCCAGGCCAATGTCGATTCCCCACACGCCTCGATTCTCTGCCATGACGCTCGCGCTCCTCAAATTTGCGTGCCAACGATGCAATGGCCCATTACCACATGCCGCACTTCTCTGCTCAGTCTCTTCTGCTCAGTCTCTTCTGCTCAGTCTCTTCTGCTCAGTCTCTTCTGCTCAGTCTCTTCTGCTCAGTCTCTTCTG
>JAYTRB010000346.1:0-3733 GCA_043746425.1 Planctomycetia bacterium | reverse complement strand
CAACTGCTGCGCCGACGGAATGCTGATGCCGTCGTGAGCGTGACCCCGGCGCCGCACCACCCCTACTGGATGAAGCGGATCGAAGAAGAAGATCGCCTGTCGGATTTCCTGACTGGCGTTCGCGCACCCGCCTGTCGGCAAGATTTACCCTGTGGTTACGGATTAAATGGCGCCATCTATCTCGCGCGCCGCGACATGTTCCTGTCTTGCGAGAGTTGGTACTCAGAGCGCACTTGCGCCTACGTGATGCCTGAAGAGCGGTCGCTTGACATCGATTCAGCGTGGCACCTGTACATCGCAGACATCTTCCTTCGCGAGCGAGGGCAAAATGCGGCTGCTTGATATCGGCCAGCGACGCGTCGGCCCCGGGCATCCTTGTTTTCTCATCGCCGAAGCAGGCGTCAATCATAATGGCGACATCAATCTGGCGCTTGAGCTGATCGACGCGGCTGCGGCGGCCGGCGCCGACGCGGTCAAATTCCAGACTTTCACGGCCAATCGCCTGGTCACTCGCACCGCCCCAAAGGCAGCCTATCAAGTACAGCAAACCGGGCCCCGAGAGACCCAATTTGAGATGCTGCGGCGTCTGGAACTCTCTCCGGAAGCACATCAACGACTGGCAACGCGTTGCCTGCAATGCGAGGTCGAGTTCATGTCGACGCCCTTCGACGAAGAGAGCGCCGATCTTCTGGCCGAACTGGGCGTTCGTGTGTTCAAGATCCCATCGGGAGAGATCACGAATCTTCCCTATCTCGCACATATTGCCGGCAAGCAAAAGCCAATGATCGTTTCAACGGGGATGTCAGGTCTCGGTGAGATCGAGGACGCGGTGCGGACGATTCGGCGGAATCGCGATCCGGCACTGGCCCTGCTGCACTGCGTCAGCAATTACCCCGCCAATCCGGCCGACTGCAATTTGCGAGCATTGCAGACATTGCAAGTTGCGTTTGGAGTTCCGACAGGCTATTCGGATCATTCACCGGGAATTGAGGTGGCACTGGCCTCAGTAGCCCTCGGCGCATGTATTCTGGAAAAGCATTTTACGCTGGATCGTACTCTGCCCGGGCCCGATCATCAGTCGTCGCTCGAGCCAGGCGAGCTTGCCAGCCTGGTGCGCGGCGTCCGCATTGTGGAGTCGGCACTGGGGCATGGTCGCAAAGAGCCGACTCCTCGCGAAAGCGATACCGCCGCGGTGGCGCGCAAAAGTTTGGTCGTTGCGCGCGATCTCGCGGCAGGCGACATTTTGACGCCAGAAATGATTGCCATTAAGAGGCCGGGAACCGGTTTGCCCCCCGCGATGCGCGACACGCTTGTCGGGCGACGCCTCAAGACCTCCGCGGTTGAAGGCTCTCTATTTACTTTGGAGATGCTCGGATGAGCACGATCGCAAATAACAAACTTCCACTTGCTGCCTGCAATTGCAGCTTGACGGCACAACGCGCGGCAGGTTGCCTAACCGATGTGCCCTCAAGTCGAATTATCGCCCGCCTCGACATCAAGGGACAAAATCTTGTCAAAGGCATTCAACTTGAAGGACTGCGGGTCATCGGCGATCCTGCGGAACATGCTGTCAGGTACTACCAAAACGGCATTGACGAATTGCTTTACATCGACATCGTGGCGAGCCTGTATCAGAGAAACAATCTTGTCGAAGTAGTTCGCCAGACGGCGGCTCAAATCTTTGTACCGCTGACTGTCGGCGGCGGCGTTCGCACGGTTGATGACATCAATCTGCTGTTACGTGCCGGGGCCGATAAAGTGGCGATTAACACCGCCGCCATCAAGAACCCCCGGCTGATCTCTGAAGCCAGCCGTATCTTCGGGTCGCAATGCATCGTGCTTTCGGTACAAGCCAAACGCCAACACAACGGTGGCTGGGAAGCGTATGCCGAAAATGGCCGCGAGAAGACCGGAATGGATGCCGTGGCTTGGACGAAACGCGCCATTGACCTGGGAGCGGGGGAGGTTCTCGTTACATCAGTCGATCGGGAAGGATCGCGCGCCGGCTTTGAGCTGGATTTGATTGAAGAGCTGGGGCCTAATGTGGGGGTGCCCGTGATCGCTTGCGGTGGGGCGGGAAACGTTGACGACGTGGCAATGGCACTCCGAGCCGGCGCCGATGCCGTGGCCCTGGCCAGTTTGTTTCACTACAAAATCGAAACCGTACAGTCCCTCAAAGAAGCTTTACATCGACGGGGTGTGCACGTCCGATTATGAGCATTCAAGTCAGCGTGATCGATTACGGCCTGGGCAATCTCCACAGTGTGGTCAAGGCCTTCCGCCACGCGGGAGCCGACGTGCATGTGGTTGGTGAACCCGACGGCATCGCCTCTGCGAATCGGCTGGTGCTGCCGGGCGTTGGCGCATTTGGCGACGGAATCGCCAGCCTGAGGAACCGGGGTATGGTCGATTCACTGAAAGCCTATATGGAATCGGGGCGCCCATTTCTGGGTATCTGCCTTGGCATGCAATTGCTAATGGCACAGAGCGAAGAGTTTGGCAGTCATTCGGGGCTGGATGTCATTCCCGGTCGTGTCGTTGGACTCTGTCAAAGGCCCGGCGTGAAGGTGCCGCAGATCGGCTGGAACCGGATCGTCCCTCGGCCCGGCGGGACATGGAGGGGTTCGATCCTGGAAACGACAGTTCCGAACACAATGGTCTATTTCGTGCACTCGTTGGCGCCCGCTCCTGAGCACGAAGATCATCGCCTGGCTGACGCGTCGTATGGCGGTTCGAGAATCTGCGCGGCGGTACAACGGGAAAATGTCGTGGGCTGCCAGTTTCATCCGGAAAAGAGCGGCCCGGCGGGCCTCGCGATCTTAAGCCGATTTTTGGCACTCTAACAAAGCTCGCTTGTGTGGGAGGAGTCGATGACAGTCACGGAAAGTCAAACACCAGCCGAATTGGAAGCATTCTACGGCTTGCCTAGCCAGGTCACTTTCTGCGGGCGTTGCGTGGTTTCCAACCAGAGGCCAAATTCTGCGATCGAGTTTCAGCACACCCGGGAATCGAAGAAACCGACGATCGGCATCAACGCTGAAGGAATCTGCGACGCCTGCCGAGTCGCCGAGCAAAAACAGCGGACGATTGATTGGGCAGACCGGGAACGACGGCTGCGCGAGCTGTGTGACCGGTATCGGCGCCAAGACGGCTCCTATGACTGCCTTGTGCCGGGCTCGGGCGGCAAGGACAGCTTCTATGCAGCTCACATGCTCAAATACAAGTATGGAATGCATCCGCTTACCGTTACCTGGGCACCGCATATTTACACCGACTGGGGATGGCAAAATCATCAATCCTGGATCCATGCAGGTTTCGATAACATTCTCTTTGCACCGAATGGAAGGGTGCATCGTCTCTTAACGCGGCTCGCCGTGGAAAACCTGTTCCACCCCTTTCAACCGTTTATTCTGGGGCAGAAGAACCTGGCTCCTAAAATGGCGGTGAAATTCAACATACCTCTGGTGTTCTATGGCGAAAACGAGGCAGAATATGGCAACCCGCTCAAAGATACCGAGTCGGCCAAACGCGATTACAAGTACTTTGTCATGTCTGATCCGAATGCGGTCTACCTGGGGGGAACATCTGTTGCGGCATTAAAAGAGCGCTACGGCCTCGAACAGGTCGACTTGGAGCCGTACCTGCCTGCTGATCCGAACCGCATCGAAGATCTGAAGGTAGAAGTTCACTATCTGGGCTACTATCTGAAGTGGCACCCGCAGGAATGTTACTA
>JAYTRB010000345.1:0-3501 GCA_043746425.1 Planctomycetia bacterium | reverse complement strand
TGAAACGTCTTCACGCCAAAGTTCTTCATCATCGACAATTCGTGCAGAATGTCGCTGGCCGGAGTGATCGGGTAACCGCCGTAATATAACGTCTTCCCGGCCAGCTTCGCCCCCGTCACCAGGCCCCATGCCGTGGCCTCATTGCCGGTGATTTTGCGATACACTCCCGGGGCAAGACGGGCCCGCGGCACCTGGTAGTGCGTGGTGAACGATTCCGTCGAAAAGCCGTAATTCGATCCTCCGCGCAAAGCCCGCAAGTTCGCCTCGGCGATCATTGCGTTCTTCTTGAACTTGTCGGTAATGTACTCTTCCGTCGGCTTGCGATCGCGGTCATACAGCCAGTAAACCAAGCCCAGGGCGAAGAAGTTTTTACAGCGATCGGCGTCTTTCTGCGAGAGCCCCAACCCGGCCACAGCGTCGCGCGTGAGGCGCGTCATGGGAACCCGATGCAGTTGATACTTCGCGATAATGTCGGCCTCGTCCAGCGGATTCGAGGCATACCCCGCTTTCTGCAGATTTCCCTTGTCAAACTCGTCGACATTGACGATGAGCGTACCACCCCGACGCAAATCGCCGACGTTGGTTTTGAGGGCTGCCGGGTTCATGGCGACGAGCGTATCGACCTCGTCGCCCGGGGTAAAAATATCGCTGCTGGAAAAGTGCAGTTGAAAGCCGCTGACGCCGGCGAGAGTTCCGACGGGTGCGCGAATTTCGGCAGGGAAGTCAGGGAGCGTGCTGACGTCATTGCCGAAGGCCGCGGAGACGTTCGTGAACTGTGTACCGACGAGCTGCATGCCGTCTCCGCTGTCGCCGCAGAAACGAATAACGACACCGTCAAGTTGCTCCAGCTTCTTCTCGGGCTGGGACGCTAGAACTTCCGTCGAGGACATTCTGACGTAAACTCCTTCCGCGGGGGTGAAACGGCGCCTGTCGCAAAATAGCACGCTGCGTCAGGTCGCAGATATCTGAATTTTAGGGGCGATTGACTCGGGGGTGATCGACTCGGGGATAATTGCGCCTAAGTGACGGACACGGGTGATTGACACGGGGTCATGGCGTCGCTGCGCAACACGACTTAGGCCCCTTCGCGAACTTTCGCATTCAACAGGGCGCGGGGAGCTTGATTGTAAACCGCTTTCGGAAAATGCTCAACAAGAAAATGCATGACCGATTTGACGTCAATGATTCCCACTGCTGATCCCAACTTGTCGACGACAGGCAGCCGCCGATAGCCTCCCTGATCGAGCAGCTTGATGACCGTCATCAGATCGTCGTCGCAAGTCACTGTTCGAGGGCTGACTGTCATCACCGACGACAACGGCAAATTCAACGTCTTACCTTGCGCCATCAATCGCACCAGATCGCGCTCGGTGAAGATTCCGGTCGGTTTGCCATCGCGGCATACCATCGCGCTGCCGTGGCTATGGGCGCGCATCGCACACACGGCCTCGGCAATGGTTTGCTCCTCCCGCAGCACGGGAACCTCTTTCGGGCCAAGCTGTCCGACCCGGGATGTGGTCAGCAATTGCTGCAGAAACACGGGATTTCCCTCATTAAATCGGAATGGTTTGACACTAGAAATCATTGTTGCAGTTTCTCGCATTCTTGGAAAGCGATCATCATTAAAAAAGCGACAGCTTGCGTAGTTTGTGCCACTTTCGCAATCAGATGCCACTTTCCAATCAAATGTTGGTAAAGATCGCCTGTCAGCGCTCCGGTTGCATCAACATCGTCATATTTTGTTTCCGCCGTTCGAGAGGACACTGCCGCCGGATTCTATTGTCCCTTTCGCGGGAATCTGCAATAAGGACGTCCACCTTCCCCTTAAAACAGATCGATCGGCATTGATCGGTGCAGGAGTCAAGGAAGCCTGCGACGTGCTCGAACCACTTTCCGAACCGATCCGCAAGCTGCTTCTGGAGCTGCGATTATGCTCCGAAATTGACTTGCGACGTTGCCGCCGGCTGGTCCGCCGCCTGACCTGCGACCTCCCCGCATTCGATTCGGTCTGGTTGGATGCGCTGGTGCAAATCGGTCGTCTGACCCCTTACCAGGCACGGATTCTTGAATCGCCTCTGCCACGCCGCCTGCAGATTGGCCCCTGTGTGGCCGTAAATCGGATCGGAGGCGGACTTTCTGGCCAGACTCTTTTGGCGCGCTCGCATGGCAGTTATGAATTGTGTGTCACGAAAATTTTCCCCGCTTCCCAGCCACTGTCAGAAGAGGCTTTTGAGCGGCTCCAGAATCTGGTACAGAGAGTCAAAGGCCTCGCTCATCCATCGCTCGTCGGGCCGTTCTCATGTGTTCGAGCGGATGACCAGATTGTCCTCGTCAGCCGCTACGTCGCTGGGCCGCATCTGGGTGAGTTGCTTGTCCGCCGCGGACGCTTTGCCGCGAAAGTCACCTGGGAGATCGGGCGGCAATTAGTTGCCGGACTAGAAGAATTGGCTCAGCGGGGCGTCGTGCATGGAGATATTCGGGCGGCGAACGTCCGCTTGACCTCGGCCGGCACAGCCGTTCTCGTCGACACCGGCGTTCGTCCCGCGGTCGATGCCGTCCTCACGATTCATTCCGGACTTCCCTCTGAGCGTTACGATGGTATTGCCCCCGAGTTGATCGGCGGCCATGTGCCCCCCAACGCGCTCTCAGACGCCTATGCCATCGGCTGTCTGCTGTGGCAGCTCTTGGCGGGCCGACCTCCATTTCCCGGCGGCGATGCGCTCGTCAAGCTCGCCGCCCACCAGACCCGGACAATCGACGACGTGCGAAAGTGGGCTCCCGATACTCCGCCGGCGCTTGCTGAAGGGATTCGCCGCTTGACCGCACGCCAGCCCGGCGATCGGCCGGCGCGGCTCACCGAACTGCTCGAGGAATGGAGCCCGCCGGGTCGCAGCGGTCGCAAGCGGCTGGCAGATTTTCGCCGCCGATTCGACGCACCGGCTCGCACTCCCCGCATACAGCACCGACTGTCGACTCCTACCCGCTGGCTGGTGGCGCTGGCGGCCCTCTTCGCCCTCTCGGGTACCGCGATCACATTGACTGACAGAGGGGCTCGTAATGTCGTGCTGGCCTGGACGGCAGAACTCTCGCGTTCGATTACCAGCGAGACCACGGCACACGAGGTGTTGACGACAAGGCGTCCCATCAAAACCGACGAAAACCCAGGCGCGCCTGCCGAAGAGATTGATTCTGAAAT
The DNA here is from genome assembly GCA_043746425.1 of Planctomycetia bacterium. Taxonomy (GTDB): domain Bacteria; phylum Planctomycetota; class Planctomycetia; order Planctomycetales; family Planctomycetaceae; genus JACQFH01. Next base: position 305 of record JAYTRB010000345.1, on the reverse strand, counting down.
CAATCGGCCGCTGCCTGAGCCAGATCGATACGGAGTCGTTCATCTCGATGCGCAAGGTTTTTACCGAGTGTCCGACATCAGCGCCGTTGGCGATTTGACGATCGTGGGAGACGGAAACGTTCCCTCGCAGATTGTCATCGACGCGAAGCCCCTGAAATTATGGGCCGAAAGCGTGAAGCTTCAGAATGTGCAGGTTGCGGTGCGTGGCGGCACGGCGCCTTTGACATCGAAACTGAATGCGCTCGTTCTCGTGCAGACTCAGTCGCTGTCGATCGAGGGATGTGTTTTCGACTCGGGGGCGAAGG
>JAYTRB010000344.1:0-10522 GCA_043746425.1 Planctomycetia bacterium | reverse complement strand
CCGGTCGGAACCCAGTTGCTCTATGGCGAAACTGACGAGTCGAACCCATTCGTCAGCGAAGAACAAATGATGCCCTTTGTGCCCTTCGTTCGTGTCCGCGATTTTCGACAAGGGCTCGAAATGGCGAAGAAGTACGAACACAACTACCGCCATACGGCGATCATTCATTCTCGCAATGTTCACAGTATGACCATCATGGGGCGCGAAATGGATACGACGCTTTTTATCAAGAACGGGCCGTGCATGGCTGGGCTGGGGCTCGGAGGCGAAGGCTTTTTGTCATACAGCATTGCGACGCCCACTGGCGAAGGAGTGACCAGCCCGCTGACATTCACCCGTCAGCGGCGGTGTACGCTCGTTGACGACCTTCGCGTGATCTGACAACTCTCTGCTCCCTATCGTCACGGGGGCAGCACAACGCAAACTGAAAACTGAAGAACCGGTATCTGCCCATGCAACTCGCCAAAGTCGTTGGACGAGCAACCGCGACGGTCAAGCACGAAACGCTGGCCGGACGGAGACTGCTGTTAGTACAGCCGCTCGACGCTGACGGTAAGGCCGATGGCGACCCGCAACTGGCCGTCGACAACCTGGGGTGCCGCCAACGCGATACGGTCATGTTGACGACCGACGGCGTTGCGGTGCGCGATATTGTTGGGCAGGAAAACACACCGATTCGCTGGGCCGTCATCGGAATTGCCGATTAATGAACTTCACGTCGGAACAGGTTGAGCTGATTGTACAGCGCGTCCTTAAGCATCTGGCGCCGCCCGCTGAGGCTGCGCCCGCAGCCACCAACGCGCCTGCTGTTTCACGTCCAGCCCCGCCAAGAATGCAAATCTCGGAGCCGGTCATCACGCAGGCCCTGCTGGCGTGTGCCATCAACGGATCGAAACAGGTTTGCATTGGAACCAAGGCGATTCTCACTCCATCAGCCTGGGATTATATTCGCCATCAGCAAATCGAGATCATCCGCGCGGACTCTTCAGGAAAAGTAACAGCCACCGCTCGTTGGCAAGTGATCGTGACGAGAGCCGTGCCGCAAATTGCGCTCGCACTCGAAAGCTTAAAGCAGTTGGGTATTTCCTGCGAACAACACCTGGTGGGGCTTACGACTGAAGGGGTGTCGCAGGCGATTAGCGCCGTTTGTCGCGGCGAAGCGACGAAGGTTGTCGTCTTTACCGACCAGCCGGAATTATTCGTATGTCTGGTCAATCGGAATGAGCGCCTGCGCGCGGCCGCGGTGGCCGAGGTGGCAACGGTCGAACGCGTCGAGAAAAGCTTGAAGGCCAATCTGCTGGCGATCGATCCTGCCGGCAAGAATGTGTTTGAACTCAGAAATTTATTGAAAGCGTTTGCTACGGTGCCATGAGTCGCATGTGACCACACGCGTCACCCGAAGAAGTAATAAATCACGTTAATCAGGAAACGAACATGCGAGTCGCCGAGACCATCGGCAAAGTCACGCTCAACAGGTGCCACCCGGCGTTGCAGGGGGCAACCTGGCTGCTGGCTGTCCCTTTGACGCTGGAAGGACTTTCCGGTGACGCCTCGGGTCGGGGCGAACCGATCGTCGTCTTCGACGAGCGGGGCGCGGGCGTGGGGACGCAAATCGCCGTGAGCGAGGGAACAGAAGCCGCGGCGCCGTTTTATCCCGCTGTGAAACCGATCGACGCCTATAATGCCGCGATTCTTGACACACTCGAATTTGAAATGATGTAAAGCCGTCTGAGAAGATCGACGGAAACTGTACGACGACAAAGGAACCGACACATGGCCCATCAATGGAACACAGGAATCAACGACCGCAAGATCAAAGAGCAGATCTGCGAGATCGGCCGGCGGGTATATGCCAAGGGCTTCGCCGCCGCCAATGACGGCAATATCTCGTACCGCGTGGGAGACAACGAAGTCCTGTGCAGTCCGACGATGATTTGCAAGGGTTTCATGACCCCCGATGACATTTGCGCGGTCGACCTCGACGGCAATCAGATCGCCGGGAAGCGTAAACGCACCAGCGAAATTCTGTTGCACCTGGCGATAATGAAGCACCGACCCGACGTGCGGGCGGTGGTGCATTGCCATCCGCCGCATGCCACAGCATTCGGCGTGACGCGCGAGCCGATTCCGCAGTGCGTCCTTCCTGAAATCGAAGTTTTCCTGGGCGAGATTCCGTTTGCCCCTTATGAAACTCCGGGAGGAAACAAATTTGCGGAAACCGTGCTCCCCTTCCTCAAGCCGGGAACCAACTGCATCATTCTGACAAACCACGGCACCGTGAGCTTTGGCGCAGAACTCGAAGAGGCATATTGGAAGACCGAAATTGTCGATGCTTACTGCCGCATTCTGATTCTGGCCCGGCAGATCGGCGGGATTACATATCTCGACGAGCAGAAATCGCGAGAACTGCTCGATCTCAAAAAACGATTGGGTTTCGACGACCCGCGGTTTCATGTGGAAAACTGCGATCTCTGCGGCAACACGGCCTTCCGCGACGGATATAAAGAAGAGTTGCCTGAACCGCGGGCGTTCGAACCTCCCCCGGCGTTCCCCGGCTATCTGCAATCGCCGAGCACCATGACGATTCCCGCGGGGACCGACCTGGAAGCTCTGGTGAAAATGATTACCGAACAAGTGATGGCCGCGCTCGGCAAGTAACGACAACCTCAATGCGTGGGAACGAGAGGAAAACTCACAATGAAAGTCAGCATTATCGGCGGCGGTGGACTGGTTGGTTCGTGCGCCGGCTTCGCCCTTCAGGCGGGAAAAATCGTCCGCGAAATCACGTTGATCGACCTGAATCAGGAGCAATGCGAAGGCCAGGCACTCGACCTGCTGCACGGCGCCAGCCTGATGGCCGACCAGAAGATTACGTCGGCTACGACGGCGGCGGTTGCCGACAGCGATGTCGTGGTAATTACTGCCGGACTGCGGCGCAAGCCCGACGAGAGCCGGCTCGATCTCATCAACCGCAACGTGGCCCTATTCCGCAATATTCTGGCCGACGTCAAGCAGACGGGTCTCAAAAAAGAGGCCATCTGCTTCGTGGTTTCGAATCCGGTCGATGTTCTGACCTATCTGGCGATCCGCGAACTGGGGCTTCCCGCCAGCCAGGTAATCGGCTTGGGAACAGTGCTCGACACGACACGCCTGCGGAGCATGCTGGCCGCCCGTATTGACGTGCCACCGACGCAGGTTGCCGTTACGATTTTCGGAGAACATGGCGACAGCATGGTGCCGATCTGGTCGAACGCCCAGATCGCCGGACTTCCGCTCGAAAAGTATCCCGGAGTCACTCCGGCACTGATTGCCGATGTCGAAAAACGGACGCGAGGAAGCGGCGCCGAGGTTATCAAGAAGAAAGGGGGCGCGGGGTTTGCCGTAGGGGTCTCGATCGCTGATGTGATCCACAGCATGGCCCTCGACCAGCGCCGCATTCTTCCCGTGTCTTCATTACAGTCGGGCGCCTACGGCCTGCGCGACGTGGCGCTCTCGGTTCCCACGGTTGTCGGCCGCAAAGGAGTTCTGGGAACGATCGAAATTGAGCTCTGGCCGAAAGAAAAAATCGCCCTGCAAAATTCAGCGGTCGTGCTCCGCGAAACGATCGCCAAGGTGTTGTAACAAATCTGTCCTGGTTCGCCGGCGACGTAATCCGCTGGATGATCGCCTACCCGGCATCTCGCGTTTCGGACTTGGTTGAAAAACCTTCGCACAAAATATTTGGATCGACAGAGCTGAAAGTTGAACAGGCAATGGCGAAGAGTCGGAAATAGTAGTGCGCTACTGCTGAGCATGCCAATTCTGGGTTGACTGAAAATCAAGGACTGCGGACAGAGGTAATTGACGGTGACAAATTGCTCGCTGCCGGCTGCGGGAGTCGGTTGTGAATGTCGCCGGTATCTTGAATGGCAAGCTCTTCGATAAGGGCTTTTTCGAGATAGCAGTTGCGCTTGTTGTTCTTTAAGGAGGGTGTGCGGAAGGTGACTGTCAGGCGGTCGTCTTCAAAACGCAAGCCGTGAAAACAACGGCCACTCTAAACGGCCTCGCCCGGCAGAGTGATTGATGACACCGACCAACGATTTGTAAAATGCAAAAATCCCTCGACCGTAAACTCGCTGCCATTCACGGCGATCCGTCGGGTTGCAAAGAGTTCATTCTCGCCGATGCCAAAGACGCCGATATGGCATTCGGAGTCACTGCGCCGGGTCTCTCGCCCGAACGGTATGATGGTGAAAACCGGTTCCGCACGCTTGAGGAATACCGCAACCAGATTCGGCAGATCGCCAGATCGGAACTGGTCGACATCATGCTCATGTCTGCCAGCACGAACGAAGTGTTGACTCTCGGCGATCGGCTCTTCGAAAACTCGCCGGTCACTCCCGCCGCGCGAGCCAATGATTCGACCGACATCCACATTCTCCGGGCGGGCAAGTTACACGTGCCGGCGGCCCGTCCATTTCGCAGCGCATCGCTCGATCACATTCAATGTGGCCACCTCGATTGTCCGCCAGCCGAGCGCATTCGGGGAGCCAACCTGGGGCTCTATTCGCTGACGTTCAATAATGACATCGCGCTCGACCGGCAGACGCTCGAACAGTTTAAACTGTTTCGCGAAGAAGCCGAGCGGAAGGAATTTCGTTATTTTCTCGAGGTCTTCGATCCGAATCTTCCGGGGGCCGTCCCGCCCGAGCAGATCGGAGAGTTCATTAACGATGCCATTGCGCGCACTTTGGCCGGCGTCTCGAGTGCCGGCCGGCCGTTGTTTTTGAAAATCGTCTATCACGGGCCAAAAGCGCTCGAAGAGCTCGTCTCCTATGACCCGCATCTGGTGGTGGGAATCCTCGGCGGTTCGGCAGGCACGACGCGCGATGCTTTTCAGCTTCTTCATGACGCGAAAAAATACGGCGCACGTGTGGCACTCTTCGGACGCAAAATCAACAACTCCGAATGCCAGCTCGCCTTCGTCGAATTCCTGCGGCTCATTGCCGATGGTCATCTCGAACCAGTTGAAGCCGTACGCGCGTATCATGCGGTTCTCAAAAAACTCGGAATTCCGGCGAAGCGACCGCTTGAAGAAGATCTGGCTTTGCAGAGCAGCACGATGAGCTACGGCGGAAGCACAACGACAATCAGCTTACCGGCAATGCCAGAAATGACGCCGGCGGTAGAGAGTCAGACGTTCGAGCCCACGCCAACGATGCGTTCGGTGTCACCCGCCCCGAGCCTTGAAGTTGAGAATCACGCTCCCGATTTTGCGCGAATGACCCCCGCCGAACGCCTCGCGTATCACCGGCAGCGTCTCGATCGCATGTTTGGTCGGTAGCAATAGCTACTAAATTGGGCGACCGACGGCGACGCTTTTACAGCTCACTTCGCCACAATTCCCATGCATGTTGAACATGTCCCGTCAGACTCCGACGGCACGCCGGTCCTGCAGCAGTTGTTCGATCGCATCACAAGCTCGGCTTGCCCCGTTCTCGGAGCGCATGCAACTGGCAACCTCGTTGCCGCGGTGTGCAAAGGCAGGTTCGTCGAGAAGTCGTCGAAGCTCGCGGGCGGCGCGAATTCCCGTAAATTTCTTGATTGGCAAAGTGCGGGCGATTCCGAGGCGCACAACGCGGTCGGCGTTATCAGGCTGATCGAAGGCAAATGGGGTGACCAGGGCAGGACGTGCCGACAGCATTGCCTGGGCCGTCGTGCCGATGCCTCCCTGATGCACAATCGCCGCCGCGTGCGGAAAGAGCTCAGAGAAGGGTGCATAATCGAAAGTCATCATGTCGTCGGGGAGCCCCGTAACAATGTTGCCGGCCTCTTTACCCACGAGCAGAATCGCCCGACGGCCGAGCAAACGGGCGGCAGCCACGCTTTCGTCGAAAAAATCGCCCGCATTTTGGACGGCTGCCGATCCCAGCGTGAAAACGATCGGCGCGGGACCCGCTCTGAGGAAATTCATGATCTCAGGAGACAGCCCCATGTCGCCATCGCGATCGTACAGGGGAAACCCGGTAATCACTGAATTTTCAGGCCAATCGGGCTGACGTCCAGCCAGTACCTCCGAAAACAGCACCAGTACCCGGTACGGCGAATGCGCACCATCAAACATGGGGTCGGCCCTGGGCGACAGTCCCAGCTCGCAGCGCAAGTCATGCACAGGACGGCACCAGTCGCGCACGCTCCAGCGCGCCATACGAAATAACAAACGAAACATCCGCGGACCAAGCGGCCGCATCAGGCTGAGGAATGGTGCCGGCGCCAGCACCGGCGGATCGTACGCCGAAAAGAATGCCATCGGAGCCAGGACAGTCGACACCCAGGGAAGCTGCAATACCTCGGCGACCAAAGGGGTCGTGAAGGTCAGGCAATGCGTAACGAGCAGATCCATTCCTTCTGCGGCAGCCAGAGTATCGGCATACGTTTCGCGAAGAACGGGAATGACAAACTCGCGAACGATTCGTTCGGGCCCCTTGCGCATGTCCATCACCCACCGCATAAAATCGGGGTTCGCCGCGCGATCGGGCTGATCCGGGCGAATGGTGCGGAACCCCAGACCTAGGGCCGTCACCTTTTCGCCATAGGCCGCGCTCGAACCGATGAACGCCTCGTGCCCGCGGCGCTGGAGTTCGATCGCGATCGCAATGTACGGATGCAAGTCTCCCAGCGAGCCAAACGTCGTCAATAAGACTCGCGCCACGATCGTCCTTACATCAACTTGGCAATCGGATCACCAGATGCAGTCCACCGACGAGTGAGAATTATGCGCACCAGCCGGCGCCCTTGATGTTGTCGCTGAAGCAGCTTCTAAAATCCCCGTTTCCAAAATCCAGAAACACTAGCTAAAAAGGGGCTTTGCCGCGTGAGCCGGCCGCGAAAGGAACGAGGAGAAAATCTCCGAGATAGATCGCAGGATGGAATTAAAAAATGGGTTAAACAGCCACTATTGCATGGGATGGAAAACGTGTCAACCACCATTGATGGGTAAGTCGGGTCTGGTCGCGAAAGTGGGCGTGGGAGGTATTAAATTTCTTGTTAGTCTGACAATCACCCATCGCATTAAAAGCGGATCGGCTTCCGGGGAAACGGATTGGTGAATGGTGGAGGGACGGAAGTCGTTGAGCGACGGCAATAAAGCCGAATCAACCTACGCATCGGCGCTTGAGCCGGGAAAGACTGCTGAACTGGTGCAAATTGTGCCTTCAGATATCGGAATTGCGACATGCGATTCCGAAATTCGTGCGGAATCCGGGTAACGTCAACGTTGCAAATCGACAAATATCTGAGAACCTTGACAGATGTGATGCGTCCGATGGTCTGATCGCGAGAGTGCGACCTTCTACTGAATAAATTGATTAAAACGTTCGATGGTTGCGTTTCATCAGGGGGTTGATGCCCCCGCTCGCCCTTTTAGTTTCTCGACACCCTGGTTATTGAAATCCATGACGACTCCGCCCGCAGATGACGTTGCTGCCGTCCAGCAATGCGAAAAATCGTACAACAGGCTCCGCGATGAGCTTTCAAAAGTCATCGTCGGGCAGAATGCGGTGATCGAGCAAGTGCTGGTGGCCGTCCTTGCACGAGGGCATGCGCTGCTCGAAGGGGTGCCGGGGCTGGCCAAGACTTTGCTGGTCAGCACGCTGTCGCGGGCGCTCGATCTGTCGTTCAAGCGGGTGCAGTTCACGCCCGATCTCATGCCCAGCGACGTCACGGGGACAGATATTATTCAGGAGAACCTGCAGAGCGGCGCCCGCGAATACAAATTCCTTCCCGGTCCGCTGTTTGCCAATCTGATTCTAGCCGACGAAATTAATCGCACGCCTCCCAAAACGCAGGCCGCGATGCTTGAGGCAATGCAGGAACGGCAGATCAGCATTGGTGGGACGGTCCACAAACTTCCCGCACCGTTCTTCGTCCTCGCGACCCAGAACCCGCTGGAACAAGAGGGCACCTATCCTTTGCCTGAAGCGCAGCTCGACCGGTTTCTACTGTATATACGGGTCGATTACCCAAGCGCCGCCGAAGAGTGGGATATTGCCCGTCGGATCACTACCGGGCAATCAGGCGACATTCAGCCAGTGCTGGCGAGCGACGACATTCTGCGGATGCAGCAGCTTGTGAATCGCGTCCCTGTGAGCGATCAAGTGCTGGGTTATGCACATGCCCTGGTGCGCGCTTCCCGCCCAGGCAGCAAAGAGGCCCCCGAGTTCGTCAATCGGTGGATCAGCTGGGGCGCCGGCCCGCGCGGCGTTTTGACGCTGGTAACTGCGGCCAAATCGCGGGCGATTTTGTACGGGCGCTATCACGCCACGATTGGCGACGTACAGGCCGTCTTGAAGCCGGCCCTGCGTCATCGCATTGCTGGCAATTACGCCGCCCAGGCAGCCAATGTCGGCAGCGAACAATTGATCGACATGCTGATGGATGCGGTTCCGGCGGATCGAAAATACGAAAAACCTGCCGCCTGAAGATATTTGGCATGCTCGACGAGGTTAATCAACTCTGCCAGATCGACGGCGTTTTACGCGTCAAACTTTGCCCCCTCGCGCTGCCGGCAACGCAATCAAGCGGTAAAATCGGACCAGATTGACGCGATCATACACCCTGGGTTTACAGGTTTCATCTTTTTGATATTCATTTTTAATATGGTTTCTGTCGCGAAGTCCTCTCTTCCCTGGCGTCCCGCATGTCCAAGAGCGTCCTAAGCCGCTATCTCGATCCTGATGTTTTGTCGCGGATGGCCGATCGGCAGATCGAGCCGCGCGGCTTGGTGCTGGGGAATCTCGCCGGGGCGCACAAATCCCCCTTGTCGGGGTTTGCCGTCGAATTCGCCGGGCACCGCGAGTACGTGCATGGAGACGACCCCAAGCACATCGACTGGCGGCTGTATTTCAAGCGCGACAAGTATTTTATCAAGCAATACGAGATGGAGACGAACTTCGTGTGCCATCTCGTGCTCGACGTGAGTGCGTCAATGCGGTACGGAACGGCGGCACAGCAGAAACTGTTGTACGCGGCGCAGATGGCCACGACCCTGGGCTACGCGGTCGTGCGCCAGAGCGACCAGGTGTCGCTGACAGCTTTCGACGAAGTCCTGCGCGGCACGATTCCTCCGGGTAATTCGATGGGGCAGATCGTGCGACTGACCGAACATCTCGACAGCATTGAACCGGTACAGAAGACGCGCATGGCCGAGTGTCTGATCGAGTTGGCCGGTCGCTTCGGCCGGCGTGAGATCGTCATGATCTTCAGCGATTTCTTTACCGACCTGAAGGCGCTTGAAGAAGCTCTGCAGCGCTTACGCTATCACAATCACGATGTGGTGCTGTTTCACGTGATGCACCACGACGAACTGGCGTTCGATTTTCAGGGGCAGGTCAAGTTTGTCGGGCTGGAGGTTCCCGATGAAATGCTGACCCAGCCAGAAGACCTGCGGGCCGGATATCTGGCCGCAGTCGACCGCTTTACGAGGGGTCTCGAAGAACTGTGTCGAAACAACCGCATTGAGCGGGTTCCGGTCGATACAAGTCGCGACAAGGCGGAAGTACTGGTCGACTATCTGAACCAGCGCAGTCTGCTTAACCGGGGCCGTTGAAGTCGTTCTGCGAATAGACCCGCCGGTTTCCCATATCAGCCGCCGATTTTTGTGGAATTCGAGGCGACGTTCTTCGTTTTCACCCAGGGAAAAAATGAATTTGCCCGAGCGATGTGTGGATTATCTCTCGCTAAATAAACAATTCGCGCTGAAAAACTATCGCGGTTTACCAGTCGATTTTTGAGAGGTAAATTGTTGCTACAGCGGCGGAACAAGTCCCTGCACGTGCGCTTTCACCCGGCCCGACTGGGTCTCTGTAAGCCGGTCGACCTGCATCCACAGCTGTTCACGGCAGTCCCGGAGATCGTCGCGATATGCATGAAGATCGTCGCGGCATTGCAAGAGGATCTCGATGAGAACCAGGTAATCCAGGACCGTGGATGCCTGGAGTCTGGACGGCTCCCCGCCTCCCGAAAACCAACGTCGGCTCCCCTGACCGATCTTATAGACCGCATTTTTTAGCTTCTGAACGACTTCGGCATTGAAGTTCGTCCCCATTTTTCTGAGGATCCAATCAGAATCGACGTCTGCCTCGAGCAGGAATTCGATCGAAGAATCGCCTGATTTGCATTGGCCGCTCGTCAGATCGCGCGAGCGCGAGGCTTTTCCTTTGAGACGTGCCGCTGGATTGAGGTTCATGAAAAAGACTCCCTCTATATATTTTGCTTTGAGAGCCTGTGTCTCAAAATGCGAGTTGAAACCAAGGGCCCTCGTTGTCGGCGATGGTCGAAGCTGCATTGAAAAATTGCTCTAAACAAGCTTCGACATGTGAATGATAAATAACAATCGAGGCATGTCAATAGTTAAAAATCCATTCGATCTGAAAAGCGGCGATTATTTCGTCATTGTGGCGTTTTTCGCTTGCGATTCCCGGCAGTTTTGCGTGAGATCTTATCGCTTTTCTCGGTTGCCTGGGAGAAGACGAAGTTCTGTTCG
>JAYTRB010000343.1:0-6874 GCA_043746425.1 Planctomycetia bacterium | reverse complement strand
CGAATGTATAACTTGCCGTCGCCACGTATATATTGCATGGCCGCGACGCGACAAGCCTCGATCGTCGTGGCCTTCACATACCCGGCCTGCAGCGATTGCAGACCGAAATCTCCCAGCGATACGCGGTTCCCGCGCGTCGCGTTACCTCTTATGCGTCTTCTTTGGCTTTTGCGGAATTTGACCCGCTTTGGCATTAGTGCCATCGGAAGCTTCCTCTTCTGCGTAAGTGCCCAGGTTGATCCACACTTTCACACCGATCATTCCCTGCGCCGTTAGTGCCTGTGCAAATCCATAATCTATGTGCGCCTGCAACGTCGACAGGGGAATCGAACCGCGGGCCGATTTCTCACAGCGCGACATTTCCGCACCGCCCAATCGCCCCGACAACTGCAATTTCACTCCCTTAACCCCCGCCTCCATCACCTGCTCCATCCCACGCTTCATCGTCCGCCGGAAGCTGGCCCGCTTTTCGAGCTGCTGAGCGATATCTTCGGCCACCAGTTGCGCACTTCGATTCGGGTTACCGATCTCGATAATCTTTAGATCCATCCTGCGGCCCGTAAGGTCTTCGAGTTCGGCCTTCAGACGATCGACTTCCTGTCCCTTGCGACCAATGATGATTCCCGGTCGAGCGCAATGCAGGTGAACAATCACCATGTCCCGCGTCCGCTCGATCTCGATCTTAGGAATCCCCGCGAACAAATACTTCTTCTTGATAAATTTGCGGATCTTGAAGTCTTCGCCCAGCAGATCGCCGAACTCCTTTTTCGAGGCGTACCAACGGCTGCGCCAATCTTCGACAATTCCGACACGGAAGCCCGTGGGTCGCGTTTTCTGTCCCATAAGCTGGCAAACCTCAAATCACCGAATCCGATTGACTGATAAAATCGAAACTAAATCAACTCACTTTCGCCCCACTTCTCAACTCTCCGCTCCGCAAGTCTCTCTGCTCGTCACCTTCAACAAATCGTGACTTACGCACCCTTGCGGGGGGCGTCTGCCGCTTTCGCCGTTGCATTCACCTTCGCGACAGGTACGTCGATGGCCACGTCAATGTGTGCAAACCGACGACGAATCATGAACGCCATTCCCCGCGCACGCGGCAGAATCCGCTTGAACATCGGACCATTGTTGGCCCGCGCGTCAACCACCAACATGCGATCGACGTTGCGTGCCCCCTGGTTCTCGGCGTTCGCCATCGCGCTCGCCAGAACCTTTTCGAGCATTCGAGCACCTCGATTTGGCTCGAATTTCAGCAACTCCAGGGCCTTGCCCGCCTGGCGCCCACGAATCAAATCCGTAAACGGACGAACCTTCGTGGCAGCGATTCGTGCAAATCGGTGCGATGCGTTGTATGCCATATTCCAGCTTCCTGATTCCGCCCCGAAAAACTTCGGCACAACTGTTTACTTTATTGTGTACTTTACTGCGTCCTCAACTGTGTACTCTACTAGGCTTGGCGATAAACCGTGCCGGCCAACACTGCAACCGGCTAAAAGATCAAATGCCCAGTAGACGAATCAGCCTACGTTGATCAACCTGAGCTTCCAGACTCTTTCTTCCCACCCTTGCCACCATGCCCCCGGAACGTTCGCGTTGCCGCAAACTCCCCGAGCTTGTGTCCCACCATTTCTTCGGTCACATACACACTCAAGTGCGTTCGACCATTATGCACGAGAAACGTGTAGCCTATGAAGTCAGGGGGAATCGTACAACGACGCGACCAGGTCTTGATCGGCTCCTTCGAACTCGAACGCAGCCGCCGTTCGACCTTCTTCATGAGTTTTGGGTCCACAAACGGACCTTTTTTCAGCGAGCGACCCATAATCTGGCGAGCCTTAAAGTAACGATACCCGAGTGACGAACGATATCCAAACACCACACCAAAACGCAATTCCGCGGCCAAAATACTGCCGGACCACCGGACCACCACAAAAACTACAACTTCAACTGCCCATAACGCCGCGACTTCCGGCGCCGAATGATGGCCGACTTCGACGGTTTCCGCCGCTTGCGAGTCCTTCCCCCTTTGGCCAGCTTTCCTGACGGACTGCAGGGATGCCGTCCCCCCTTGCTGCGTCCCTCACCGCCGCCCATCGGATGCGCGACGGGATTCATCGCTACACCGCGGACGTGCGGACGAATACCCATGTGCCGTTTTCGTCCCGCTTTGCCCAGACGAACCACATTATCATCGGAATTACCAAGCGCCCCGATTGTAGCGCGGCACTTGCTCGGCACTCGCCGTACTTCTCCCGATGGTAGCGTAATCTGTGCCCAGCTTCCCTCTCGGGCATTCATCACCGCCGAAGTTCCTGCACTTCGACACAATTGCCCGCCCCGACCAGGCTGCATTTCGACATTGTGGACGACAGTCCCAGGAGGAATGTTCTCAAGCGGAAGACAGTTGCCCACATTCGGCTCGATTGTCGTACCACTCTCGACCTTGGCTCCCGCTTTCAGCCCTTCGGGGGCCAGAATGTATGCCTTATGACCGTCAACGTAGTGCAGCAGTGCAATCCGACAATTCCGATTCGGATCATATTCAATCGAGAACACCCGCCCAGGAACTCCGTCTTTCGTCCGCTGGAAATCAATCACACGGTACATTCGCCTCGCACCGCCGCCACGCTGGTGCGCGGTGATCTTGCCGTGAAAATTCCGACCACTCTTTTTCTTCAACCGCACGACCAGCGATTTCTCTGGCTGCTTCTTGCGGTCGGTAATTTCGGCAAAGTCGCTGACCGAGGCGCCACGGCGCCCGGCACTGGTCGGCTTGTAATATCGAAGTCCCATGACTGACTCTTTCCCTCTGTCCCGCAGAACAATCAATATGCCTAGAAGAACGAGATCCGGTCATCGTCGTGCAGTTTCACTATCGCCTTCTTCCAGGGTCGCAAGTTCACATAGACGGTTTTCGTCCGCCGCGGCTTACCCACCCGGTTTTGCGTACGCACTGCCAGCACCCGCACATTCCACAACGACTCCACCGCATGCTTGATGTCGGTCTTCGTCGCCAGCGAATGCACCTCAAACGCATAAGCATTGTGCCGCGTTGAGACGTGTGTTCCCTTTTCCGTCACCAGCGGGCGCAACACTATCTGATGCGGCTGCAAGTCGACGCCATGCTCACTGCGAACAGCCATATCCGAATCCTCTCACACCCCGGCAGACGAGCCACGCCCACCGATCGTCAATTAACTGCCAAATACCCAGACAACACTCTGAAACAATCATTATCCTAAAATCGCCATCACGCCCTCAACCAGCCTGCTTTGCCCCGACACGAATTTTGTCCAATGCGGCCTTGGTCACCACCAGGGTTTTCCGCTGCAACAGGTCGTAGGCATTCAGATCAGACGCGGGCGAAACAGACAGCTTCGGAATGTTTCTTGCCGATTTCCATACGTTCAGGTCGTACCCCTCAATCGCCAGCAGACATGACGACTCCGACAACCCCAACGCCTTCAGCAGCCCGACGACATCTTTCGTCTTCGGCACGGTGATCGCCAATTCGTCGAGCACCATCACCTGATTGTCGAGAAACTTACTCAGAACAGCCATTCGCGTCGCCAATACAATAGCCTTCTTGGGCAACCGATAACTGTGGTCGACCGGACGCTTGCCCCAGGTGTGACCGCCGCCGCGGCGAATCGGTGTACGCTTATTGCCCATACGGGCGCGACCAGTTCCCTTTTGACGATAGATCTTCTTCTTACTCCCTTGAACCTCGCCGCGATTCTTCGTCTGCACCGTCCCCTGCCGACGGTTCGTTTCATACATGACAACCACATCATGCAGAAGCTGCTTATTGACTTCGGGCGCCAGCTCCTGGGGGTCGAATTCGTAGGTGCCGACCTGCTGTCCGGCTCGATTATGAATAGGTAAGGCGATCATGACTGCAACTCATTTCCCTGTAGCACATTTCACGCAAAAATCGAGCGTTCGCTAAAACGGCAGCGAATCGCCCCACTCTGACGACTGCAGTTACTTGGGCACCTTGCGTTTTTTCTTCGTCTGCCGAAGCATGATGTATCCACCATTGGGCCCCGGCACCGAACCATACACCAGAATTACATTGTTCGGCTCATCGATGCGGACGACCTTGAGGTTTCGAACAGTCACCCGTTCATTCCCCCACCGCCCCGACATCTTCTTCCCCTTCTTGATCTTACCGCTGTGCCCCCGGTCGGTGCTATGCCCGCCGATGCTTCCCCCGGCCCGATGGTGCCGCTGAACGCCGTGACTGGCCCGCAATCCGTGGAAGTTGTGCTGCTTCATTACGCCGGCCGTTCCCCGCCCCTTATTCTTGCCGACGACATCCACGTGCGTCACTTCAGCCAAAAGCCCGAGCGTTAACTTCTGCCCCACCTCAACCGCGACATCGCCCTCTTCCAGCCGAAACTCACGAGTGAACCGCGGTGGCTCACAGGCCGCCTTCGGCACCACAGGAATCTTTGCCTCAGCTCGCGACTTGGCGCGCTTACTGCCAATGACAGCCACATGACCACGTTCGGCGCGAATTGCCAGCCGCCGCGGCTTTTCGCCGTACCCCAACTGCACCGCAGCATATCCGTCGCGCTCGGGCGTGCGAACCTGCAACACAACACACGGACCAGCCTCGATCACAGTGACGGAAATGGCCGTGCCATCTTCTCCGTAAACCTGCGTCATTCCGATCTTGCGACCCAAAAGTCCCACGGCCATGACTGACACCTAATTGACTGATCCCAGAATAACCGGCAACCCAACGACCGGCATCTAAACAGCAAACACCACGAAGCACTCAAGCCCAACTCGCTCGACACTCCACAGCGACAACAATACCGCAACCACAAATTTCTGCTTTTAAGAGAGACCATCCCAGGTCGCGGAAGGCAGACCTTCGCAGCCGAGACGACCCAGAGACCGACGCAAACCGGAGACAGGTAATTGGCCCATCACCGAATCTGACCGACCCCACTCTTCGCCGTCGACCCGACGGGACCCACTCGGCCCGTCAACACCCTATCCGACTGCGACACTCCTCACCTACCGAGCAATCCGCACCACACTAGCTACCTGCAGCCGAGGCCTTGATTTTAATATCAACCCCAGCCGGCAACGACAGCTTGTTCAAAGCATCAATCGTCTTACTGGTCGGCTGAATGATATCAATCAGCCTCTTGTGCGTGCGGATTTCAAATTGCTCACGCGACTTCTTGTCGATGTGCGGACTCCGCAACACCGTGTAACGCTCAATCCGGGTTGGAAGCGGTATCGGACCATGAACAATCGCGCCTGTCCGCTTGGCCGTATCGACAATTTCTGTCGCCGACTGATCGAGCACGGAATGATCGTAGGCTTCCATGCGGATGCGGATTCGTTCTTGTTTTTTCCCAGCCACTCCCAATTCCCTTCAAACCCAACGGGGTCATCAAACGGCGTCATCAAAAGAAACACTACTCCCCCGTCACGCTTGGCGCAGAGGGGGAAACTCAGGATCGTAGACGGGGTTGTTGAGTTTGTCAATAAATCGGCGTTTAAGTTTCCGATTTTTTTGAAAACCAGCCAATCGACGGCACGAATACCCCGCCCTCGTGGCCAATAAACTGCCAGGCGGCAAGTTTTTCGCGACCTGAAACGAAAACCAGCTGATCCCAACTTCGGCCTACAGCTCTCTCAAATTGCTTTTGTCATCTGCGTCTACGCACAACCCTGCGCTCGTTTTTTGGGCTAACCTTTCATTTCTGAGGGCCAACCACGCGCCTCCGATGCCATAAGAAGCCTGCAAATTAATAATTGGCTACGACGAGCGGTAGCAATCTATCACATATCGGCAGCCGATGACACCGATGAATGCCGGGAATTCCTCGATAGAATTCAAATTCTTTTCCGGAAATCCTCTCGCGTCCATCAAAATCATGATGCCCCGCGACCCTTTTTCATGTGGAATTCTTCCGTTTTATATCATGGAATCCAATGGAGCGCGTAGGAACCAGATTCCCGGAATTTCGTGGAACCCTGAATGGCAAATCCCCAAATACGGCTGAACTGGCATTCACAAATGCCCTGAAGCAGCTTAACCAAGGGAGCTCGATCCTGCGGGCAACGCCCCGTTATGGTCGAGATTTATGGGCGACGCTTGCCCATTGCCCGTTCCGTGCCCGTAACCGGTTCAGTTGCAGCATGTACCGAAGCCGGCCTTGTGGTAGCGGCCGACCGCGACCTGCACAGCGACTGAAGAGGACGCACGAAACAACGTTGATAGGCGATTCGAAACCACATTCCGACGACGGATGGGCGGGGAGTGGCGTTCTCCCGACAGTCGAGCCAGTCTTCGCAGCCTTGCTTCGTACCAACGAATACGACCAAGTCTCGGTCGTCAACGATCGTCCACTGGTCGCCGCTTACGGCATGGACATGGTACATTGCAGCACCCCAGATAGCCCGCAGAAGGTCAACTCAGCCGGCATCAATGAGCAACTTTCAAACCAACTCCATTGATTCTACACAAATTTACAGGGCTTTTCAAGCTCTGTCGAGCGGCCAGCATGGCTCGCGGCCGCCTCGAGCGCCTGTGCCCCATGATGAAAAAGCGATTCTTAGGGCCTGAACTCCAAAGAGTCGATACACGCGGCACTTCCAGACAGCACCATGTGCATGGTGCGAATTTCGCAGTCTCTATGATCTCGAATGACATCTGAACCATCGGCGGCGAGTGTTGCGTATATGTCGCACGGGCCGTTTCTGGAGTCTGTGGATCCCGTTTGTACGCGATTAACACAGGGAAGGCGTTCAACGCCGATTTCCGCGACGCGGAATTCGATGACACTTTTTGATTAAAATTGGCCGATTTCTCGGGAGATTTTGATTTGAGTGTCATCCGATTTGC
>JAYTRB010000342.1:0-3533 GCA_043746425.1 Planctomycetia bacterium | reverse complement strand
CTCAGCCCGAGGGCCCGTTTGAAATCGCCGTTTCAGTAAAGCTCAATCATGAGGAAGGTGCCGCGGGGCTGGTTTTCTGTTCTGATGGAGGCAACGTGCATTATGGGTTTTACCCGTCGAATGGCCGACTTCGATTGAGCCGGTTCGACGGTGCCGACGTCTTTTCGTGGGCCGTGCTCAAAGAGGTCAAGAACGAGCACTACCGGCCTGGAGATTGGAATACGCTGAAAGTCCACTTTGAAAAGGGAAAGATTCAATGCTTTGTCAATGACGAACCGGCCATCGAATCGAACGACGATAAACTGAGCGGTGGCCGCGTCGGAATCGCCAAGTTTCGCGACACTGAAGCCCAGTTTCGCTCGTTCCGCATGGGCAAGGATCTACCGTCGACAAAACCGGCCGATGATGTCGTTGCGCGCCTCAACCAGTTTGTAGACGCATTACCTGCCGGCACTGCGCCAGGACTTGAAGTCGCAAATCAGCTGGCGGCCGATGGCGCCGCCAGCGTCGCCATCTTGCGTGAGCGAGCCAGTCTGCTCGAAGAGCAGGCGCGCCAGCTCAAGCAATTGGCTCAAAGAGTGCATCATTGCCGAGTTGAAAAGGAGCTGGTGAACCTGCTCGACAAATCCGACGATGACGAAATCGATCTGTTCCACGCGGCGTTGCTGGTCGCCCTGATCGACAATGATGAAGTTGACGTCGACGGATACCGCCAGGAACTCGACCGCATGGCCCGCGAAATTTCCAAAGGGCTGCCACCCGACGCCGACGAGGCCGCGCGCCTCGCGGCGCTCAATAAGTACCTGTTTGACGAGCACGGATTTCACGGCAGCCGCGGTGATTACTATCACCGCTCAAACAGCTACGTCAATGAGGTGCTCGATGACCGCGAGGGATTGCCAATCACGCTTTCGGTCATTTACATTGAGTTGGCCCATAAGATCGGGTTGAGAATTGTGGGTGTGGGGCTGCCCGGGCATTTTGTTGTACGACACGAGCCGGTTCAGGGAGAATCGCAACTGCTAGACGTCTATGAGCGGGGGCAGCTTGTTCCCCGCGCTGAAGCCGAAAAACATTTCGAGCAGATCGCGCGGCGGCCAGCGACTGACGCCGACTTTGCTGCGGCGTCGAAGCGGGTCATCATCGTGCGGATACTGCAAAATCTGCGTGGGCTGGCACAGCGTTCACAGGATGTCGATGGGACTCTTCGGTATCTGAATGCCATTGTGACGATTTCTTCTGATGCGGCCGAAGAGCGCCTGCTGCGAGCCCTGATACTGCTTCGCAAAGGCCGCCGGGTCGAGGCGATCGCTGATGCCGACTGGCTGCTCGAGCATCGTCCGGAAGGAATTAATCTGAATGAGGTCGACGAGTTGCGTCGCGTTCTCGAACGACTTGAATGAGTCTTGCCCGCACATTGCGTCGTAGAGAGCAGGACTATTATAGTAAGGCTCAAAATGATCAATGGATTCTTCAGGAGACTGCCCGAAATGCTTCAGAGGGAATGCGGAATGTTGCGCTGCACAATCGTCGCCACGCTCACAGCCATTTTCGTTGCGTTCTCGAGCACTTCTGCCCAGGCGCAGCAGATGGTAGACGCCCAATGGGTCTGGTTTGACGAAGGAAATCCGGCTGAAGACGCTCAGTCGGGCAAAGTATGGTTCCGCCGTGAGTATCTGATCGACGAACCGTCGACCGGGGTGGCAATCGTGGCGGCCGATGACGAATTCGTTTTGTGGGTGAACGGCCAGAAGGTCGGCGAGGGAGGCGGGCAGAAAGGCTATTACTTCAACTTGAACGGAATCGTCGGCCGAGGCACCAATGTCTTCGCGATTGAAGCCACCAATAAATCGGGCAAGGCCGGCGTAGTTGTCGATGCCGAAATTCGCGCACAAGGGGGAAAGGCCGTTTCCTGTGACACGAATGCCGATTGGAAGGCGACGCGAGACGCTCCCCCGCGAGAAGCCTGGCTCAAGCCTCGATTTGACGACAGCCGTTGGAAACCGGTCAAGGTGATCGGCAGACACGGCACTTCCCCCTGGAAAGAAATTGCTTTCAATTTCAGCGACCTCGACCGCTTTCAACTTCCCCCCGGTTTTGAAATTAAGCGAATTGCGGAGAAGCAGCTTGTCGGGTCGCTCGTGGCGATGACCTGGGGAAACCGCGGCCGGCTGCTCGTTTCACGAGAGAATGGGCCGATTCTGAACGTGATCGACACCGATGGCGATGGCAATTACGACACCGCGACCGAATACTCGGCCGACATCAGAAACTGCCAGGGTTTGTGCATGGTCTTCGACGACTTGTACGCATCGGGCGACGGCCCCCAAGGGGCCGGGTTATATCTTCTTCCCGATCGCAATCGCGACGACAAAGCCGACGAGGTAGTGCTGCTCAACAAAGTAACCGGCAGAATCGGCGAACACGGCCCGCACGACGTGGTCTTTGGCCCCGATGGGTGGCTGTACCACAACCTTGGGAACCACGCCTCAATCGACAACACCCCCGAGTCGACAAGTCCCTGCCGCAAATGGGAAGAGGGAAACCTGCTCGAACCGGCCTTCGAAGACGCCGGGGGGCACGCCGTCGGGATCAAAGCTCCCGGCGGCACCATCTGGCGCTTTACTCCCGATGGCAAAAAATGGTGGACTGAAACAGTTGGCTTTCGAAATCACTACGACATTTGTTTCAATCAGCACGGAGATTTGTTCACGTTCGACAGCGACATGGAATGGGACGTGAATCTGCCGTGGTATCGCCCCGTGCGGGTCAACCATTGCATTCCCGGCGCCGAGTTCGGCTGGCGCAGCGGGTCGAAGCTCTGGCCCGACTATTTTTTCGATTCATTGCCGTCGACCGTTGATGTGGGGCGCGGCTCTCCGACCGGTGTCGTTTTCTACGAGCACACGCAGTTTCCGGAAAAATACCGGGGCGCCATGCTGAACTGCGACTGGTCCATGGGGCGGATCATCGTCGCCTTTCTGGAACTCGATGGGGCAACGTACAAGGGAAAATTTGAAACGCTTGTCAGCGGTAATCCGCTGAACGTTTCAGATATTGAGATTGACCGCGACGGCTCGATCGTCTTTTGCACGGGTGGCCGGAAGACCGAAGGTGGGATTTACCGTGTGACGTATGCCGGCGGCGCCTCGCATACGCCGCAGACTCCTGCCGCAGCGACACTTGAGGACGCCCTCGCCCTGCCCCAGCCGCAGGCTGCCTGGTCGCGCGAAATGGCCGCCGCGGTCAAAGCCAAACTCGGCGATCAATGGGCCGCGGGGCTGGCCGCGAAAGTGAGAGTGGGAACGTCAGCTGAAAAAGTACGCGCCTTGACGCTGCTGACCCAACAGGGGCCAAAGCCCGACGAAAAACTGTTGATCGAGGCAAGTGGTGATGCCGATCCTGATGTTCGCCAGTTTGCCGTTCTGCTGCTGGCAGATCATCGGTCACCAGAGGTCGCTCTCGCGCTGACGAAACGGCTCGAAGACGATAGCCCGGTAGTCAAGCGACGGGCGTGCGAAGCGTTCGTACGC
>JAYTRB010000341.1:0-2269 GCA_043746425.1 Planctomycetia bacterium | reverse complement strand
CTCCTAAGGGGGGGAATGACCCGAGGCTGCGCCTCGCACAACGATTCCGGCCTTGCGGCGAACGTCTCATTCGACGCTGTTCCTGACCTCCATTATCTCGCGTAAATCGCGCCCCCGCGAAGACCGGTGTGCGCAAAAATAGAAAGCATTTCTCAGAAATTCGTGCCGGGCCTGAAGACGTGCTCAGGACAGCTTCGCATCTGCCGTGTTGTGCCGCTGGCCGTGCCTCGCCAATATTCGGCCATGGACTGGCGTCGAGTGCGTTGAGCCGGACGCTCTCGACGTCCGGCTGCCCCGTCCCCGGCCCTGCCAGGGATTCAAAACCCGGGGAGGCCACCGATCATACAGCCAGTCGCAAAGGCTTTCTCTCTTTTTGGTTTATGGCATGTCCGTTTTTGGCTCTGGTCCTCTCCCGACGGGTGGCACTAATCGCCCCCCATTTTTGTTTTGTACGCAATAGTAATCATGGGTGGCCCCCAACGTCAATGACGCAGTGACGCCGTTGCGGAGTGTAATTCCTGACTGGTACTGCGGTTACGATTGAGAACTGGGGCGGGTTGATGATGCAAAAATCGCCGTTCTTCGCAATGATGGGATGGTATCACCCTACCCCTTCATGGAAGAACGGCGATGAAAGCAGCAAGGAAGCTGCAACGATTGCAGCAGCCACAGTCTCTGATGGAATTCGTGCGGCAGTTTCTCACGCCGCAGGTTTGGAAGCAAGCCCGACAGGCCGTTCCACCGGGGCGGCGGCCGCCACGGTGGGATTTGCAGCCCCTGGTCTTGGTGCTGTTGGCGATGTCCTGGACGGCGGGCGATTCCGAGTTGGAACGGTTCGAGGCAGCCCGCGGGTTCTATGTGATGTCCTATGAGGGCCGGAAACGTCCCGGCCAGACGCTGGAGGGCTTTCAAAAAGCTTTGGCGCGAATCCCTGTGCGGCAACTCTGGGTTCTGGCCCAGGGAGTCCGCGATCAAATCCAGCGGAATTATGTCGAGCGTCTGCTGATCGACGGCTTTATCCCTATGGGCTGTGACGGATCGCGAGTCGAATGCCCACGTGCGGCAGAACTGGAAGCCCGCTTGGGGAAAGGGAGCAAAGAAGCGTCAGCGCCCACAGCCTGGGTAACTGCGTTCGTCCATCTCGGACTGGGAATCTTGTGGTCCTGGCGGATCGGCAAAGGAACCGCCGACGAACGGCTGCATCTGCGGCAGATGTTGTGCCTGCTGCCGCAGGAGGCGCTGGTTGTAGCGGATGCCGCCTACCTGGGTTATCAATTGGCCAGCGACATTCTTGGTCACAACCAGTCGTATCTGCTGCGATTGTCGTCGAAGAACCGGCTGTATACGGCCGATGACATTCCTCTGGATGACTGGCAGGAAGGCCAAGTCTACTACTGGCCGGAAACAGTCCAGAAGGAAAACTTGCCGCCGCTTTTGTGTCGGCTCATTCGCGTGAAGGCCACGGGGCAGACAAAAAATGACGTCTGGCTGCTGACCAACATTCTCGATCCGCAGAAACTGTCGGCGAAAACAGCGGCCAAATTCTATCGCTGGAGGTGGAGAAACGAAGGTCTGTTCAGAACCTACAAGCGGACGCTCAACAAATTCAAACTCGCCAGTCGTTCGGTGAAGCTCCTCCACCGTGAACTGGAAGGATCGCTGCTGGCTCTGCAAATTCTGCTGGCTCATGCCGATCTGGCTCTGCGGGAGCACGATGCGACGGGTGACATCGCGATCAGTCCCCGGAAGGTGTTGATCGAGATTCGTAAAGAGATCAACCGCGACAGCGCCAGTCATCGTCGCGTTCCGACATACGCACGACGGCTGGACAAGTGCCGAGCCGAGACACGCCGCCAGACCAGCCCGAAAGCAACCCGCGAATGGCCGCGCCGTAAGCCTCACAAAGCTCCTGCACCACCGAAGTTCATCACGCTGAGTGAGGCACAAAAAGCCTTATTGCAACAATACTTAGGTGCCGCGTGAATTAGCATCCGTTATCGACGTTGGGTGCCACCGGACTTTGCGGGCCTGCGGTTGGAACGTGCCGCGGCGCGAGGTTTCTTCGTCATGTTCGGCTTTGCCGGGGCCTCCGCGGGGTAAGTGATCTTTTTTCCCCGGACTTTGGCCCACGGCGTGAGCGTGTGCGTTCGGGTGCGCGTGACGCTCACAATTTCCTCGGCTTGAATTCCGCGAACGAGCAATGCGTCGGCGATCAGCGAACGATGGCAGCGCCAGGGGACGGCCTCCGCGCACATGATCGCGACACGTT
>JAYTRB010000340.1:0-1723 GCA_043746425.1 Planctomycetia bacterium | reverse complement strand
CTGGTCCGCAGCACGCCGAAACGGGGCCGTTCTTCGTTGCGGAATTTCGTCTGTATCTGGTAGACGCAGATCGGAAGCTGCCGATAGGAATTGAGGTGCCGCCCAATGAGATCGGTAACGACTTCTTCGTGCGTGGGCCCGAGCGCCAGATGCACTTTGCGGTCGCCGCGCTGTACATGGAAATTGATAAGCACGTTGCCGAAGGCCTCTTTGCGTCCCGTTTTTTCAAAGAGATCGATGGGTTGCAGGGCGGGCATGAAGAGCTCGATCGCGCCGGCCCGGTCCATTTCTTCCCGGACAATCTGTTCGGCCTTGCGGACGCTGCGCCAACCCAGCGGCAGATACGTGTATGCCCCGGCCATCAACTGGCGAATCAGCCCCGCTCGCAGCATGAGCTGATGGCTGGGAATCTCAGCATCGGAAGGAATCTCCTTCATGGTCGGAATGAACGTCTTGGTCCAGCGCACGGCGGCTCCAGAAATGGAATTCGGATTTCAGGTTTTGGATTGCGGATTTGTACCGCCGGAAGGGGAGTTCCCGCAATGGAAGCGACACAATTCACCATCAACAGGTTCCGCTCCCTTGTGAGGGCTCGAATGAGCTTCTAGAATCGCCCCTTGCTTTCCATTTTTCCCGGTTCGCCCCCCAGAGGTCGTTTTTCCCACCATGCCCCGTCGTTTCATCAATACTCTCTCCGACGGAGAGACGATCGAAGAGGTTTTTCTGCTGGCCGACAAGCAATTGCGGGCGAATCGCAATGCGGCTCTGTACCTGCTCGTCGAACTGCGCGACAAATCAGGCGCCATCAACGCCCGGATGTGGAACGTCACCGAAGAGGGGGTGGTTCACATCAACCCCGGCGACTATGTACACGTCAAGGGAAAAGTACAACTCTACCAGGGCGCCATGCAGATGATTGTGACGCAGATTCAATCGGTGCCGGGCGAGAGGCTTGACCCCGCCGATTTTTTGCGACAATCGCCCCGCGATTCGGGACAGTTGACGATTCGCCTGCGAGAGATTCTGCAGTCGATCGGCGACCCTCACGTGCGAACGCTGATGGACTGCTTTATGATCGATGAGTCGCTGCTGGCGGCGTTTACCATCGCTCCGGCCGGCATGAAGGCGCATCATGCCTATCAGGGAGGACTCCTCGAACATGTCGTTAACATGCTCGAAATCGCAAATCGGATTGCCGACCTGTTGGCGGGCGTCGATCGAAACCTGCTGCTGGCTGGTATTTTTCTGCACGATCTGGGCAAGGTTCGCGAGCTGGATTTTACCAGCGGCTGCACCTACACCGATGAAGGTCAATTGATTGGCCATCTGGTCATTGCCATAGAAATGCTGACCGAGAAAATTGCCCAGGCCGAGAAGCTGATGGGAGAACCATTTCCTCCCGAAACCGCTTTACGCCTCAAGCACCTGATTCTGTCCCATCATGGGAGTTACGAATACGGCAGCCCAAAGCTGCCGATGACTCCCGAGGCGATCGCCGTGCATCACATCGACAATCTCGATGCCAAGGTGCATGAATTCTCGCGCGACATTGCCGACGACCCCAACCAGCAGGCCAGCTTTACGCCGTTCAATGCGCGCCTCGATCGTAAACTGTTCAAAGGCATTCGCGCCGCGTCAAATGGGTCTTGAACGACGAAGTTACGATGCAGGTCGTTTCAAATCTCGGCCGTTGCAAGTCTCGGCGCGAATTAGAACTTAAAAA
>JAYTRB010000339.1:0-2577 GCA_043746425.1 Planctomycetia bacterium | reverse complement strand
CTTCGCAGTGGAGGAGAAATCCGCGGGGAGTTTTTGACTGACACCAAGGCAAAGGCACCGGGCGAAAGAGTCATTATTCGCACGCTGTCGGGAGCTACGGTCGATGTTGTCCACAGCGAAATCGAAGTGGTCGTTCGTCGCCGCTTGATCGTCGAAGACTATGAGACGCGCCGCCGGGCACTCCCCGACACGCTCGAATCCCAATGGGAGATGGCCGAGTGGTGCCGTCAGAAATCGCTCTCGAAAGAACGCGAAGCGCATTTGCGACGAGTCGTTGAGTTCGACCCCGAACATCTGGCGGCGCACCGTGCGCTGGGGCATGTTCGACACCAGGGGCGATGGATGACGCACGACGAAGTCATGCTGTCGCGGGGGTATGTGAAGCACAAGGGAAAATACGTTCTTCCTCAAGAACTCGAACTCATTCTGCAGGATGAGCACGTTACGGAAGCCGAAAAAAACTGGTTCCGTCGCGTGCGGATGTGGCATAACTGGCTCGACAGCGATCACCTCGAGCGTCAGACCGAGGGGCTCGCTCAACTCGAGGCGATTCGAGAGCCCGATGCAGTTCCGGCATTGGCGCGATCATTTAAGGATGTTCCCAATGAGCAGCGCCGCCTGCTGTATGCCAGAATTCTGGGTAAGATCGAAGGCGACAAACCGCTTCAGCCACTCATATTGCAGTCGATCTGGGATGAGTCGCGTCATGTCCGCGATTTGGCGATCAAGGGGGTCCGTCAAAAAGATATCGACAAAGCGCTTCCCGTCTATGTCAAGGCTTTGAGGCACCGCGTGAACCTCATTGTCAATCGGGCCGGCGCCGCACTGGGAGACTTAGGCAGTGATTCTGTCGTTCCGCAACTGATTGACGCATTGGTCACGCGGCACTCGTACACGATTCTGGTTCCGGAACCAGGCCTGCGCCCCGGCGATATGGTTCCCGTGGGGCAGCCGATTTTGCCGCCGAGCGTTGAATTAATGGCAGCCACAGGGCAGCTTCCGTACGGGGTACAGGTCAATCCGCAGACGCCCCCCAGAATGAGAGAGGTAACCATCGATAAAGACGAACCGAATGAATCGGTCCTCACCTCGCTGACTCATTTGACCGGCGAAGATTTCGGTTTTGACGAGCCGACCTGGCGCAAGTGGTACAACGCGCAGCACAACCTCAAGCATTTTCCCAGCTCTTCCTCGCAAAAGAAGAAGAAGTCAAAGCTGTAATTCCACGCTGTAGTTCCACGCTGTAGTTCCACGGTGCAACAATTCGCGGTCTTCGACAGCAACTCGAAAGCCTGTCTCTGGCGGGTCTGACGCACCTCCCGCACCGCACGCCCGTCGCACAATTTCGCGACCCTTTGACAGTGGCTGCGGAATCACCCTCTCTCTTGCAACCAACGAATTCCCCTATGCCGACACCCAAGGCGCCCATTCCCCAAGCGCCCACCCCCAAGGCCCAGGTTTCTGGAAAGTCGTCACGTGCGACAATCAAGCCTGAGACGACAACCACTCCTCTCGAACTGGCCGGCCCCCGCTCGGCGGGCTCTTCTGCGACACCTGTATTCACCCAGCCGCAGAGCGCACTGCCGCTTCTGGCCGCGCGAGTCGCTGCCTGCACGCGCTGCGAAGAACTGGCTCGTACGCGGACGCAGACGGTGTTTGGGGTCGGAGACCCAGAGGCCCGAATCCTCTTCATCGGCGAAGCGCCGGGAGCCGACGAAGATGCCTGCGGAGAACCGTTTGTTGGCCGGGCGGGGAAGTTGCTGGATCAGATCATTGCCGCTTCGCGGCTGAAGCGCGAAGAACTTTACATCTGCAACATCCTCAAGTGCCGGCCCCCCGGCAACCGGACTCCGAATGAAGACGAATGCATGAATTGCCGGGAGTATCTCGACGCGCAACTGGCGGCGGTCAACCCCGAATACATCGTCTGCTGGGGAGCCGTGGCGGCGCAGAATCTGCTCAAATTGCCGCTCGCCATCGGCAAACTGCGGGGCAAATTCCATCTGCACGGCCGCGCTAAGGTGCTGTGCACCTATCATCCTTCGTATCTGCTGCGAAACCCGGCGGCCAAAAAAGACGTCTGGCAGGATATGCAGTTTCTTATGGCCGACATGGGCATCGATCTCAAGGCCAAACTTTAGGGCGAGCTCATTTTCGCGGCCGGTTGTCGGTCTCAAACGTCGCGACGAGTTGCGAGCTTGTCGCGCCAGGCAACGAACGAAGTGCTGAATCGCATTCATCCCTTTCTGCCCGTACGGAACCGAGCATGACGCGCGCTGACGATCGGCCGAACTGCTGCCGCGACTGGTGGGCTGTGCTGTTCGCGCTGGTGTTTCCCACGCTTGTAACGGTGGTATATTTCATTTTGCTCGATGGGCGTTCGCCGGCGATCCAGCAGGGGGCCTACGCTTCAGGAAAATTCATCCAGTTTCTCTTTCCGGTGATCTGGATCGCCAGCATTCAGCGAAGCCAAATCGGCTGGAACCGGCCGCAGCGAAACGATCTCGTATGGGGCTGCGGCTTGGGGTTGGGGCTGCTGACCGCGATGCTCGCACTTTATTATTTTGGTTTGAAGCC
>JAYTRB010000338.1:0-4462 GCA_043746425.1 Planctomycetia bacterium | reverse complement strand
AAGGCAACGAAAGTGCCAGTGCCAAGCAGCCCGGTTCCGAAGACGCAACGAATGACAGATCGGAGACTACGAACCGCAAGCTGGCCACACCGCAGAAGCCCGCGGGAATTGCCCCTCGACCTCCGGCCGATCCTGCGAATGCTCAAGGATCTGAGCCCAGCAATATGTTCCAGGAGATTAAGCTGGAACTCGCCGACGCCTGTCTCGAAAGCGCGCAACGCGAGCTGAAAGAGAAAAAAGGAGCCGACTTCGACACGTGTTATCTCGGCATGACACTGGCCGCCCACATGATGTTTATCGATACCTTAATGGTCTATGAAAAGCACTCCTCGCCCGAACTCCAACAGGTCTTCCAGAAAGGGCAGGAAACCGCGCAAAAGCATTTGGATGAGGCCAAAAAACTGATGAAGGGGCTGGACGGCGTGCGCACTGCGCGTCGCGACAACGACGAGTAAGTGACGCTCAGTCCAATCCCCTCGCAGGTCCGCGGCTGGCTCGAGCCTTCCGCGGACCATTTTCATTCTTTGCAACACCGTAACAGCGATGAAATAACGCCCTTGGCGCGGAGTGGAATTCACGATGCGCGGATCTGCCTGGCAGGCGTGCGGGGGAGGGCGCCCCCCATGCATCGTTACCTTTTCTTTGGAATGGCCGGCTGATGAAATTTGAAAATCAGAGCTTTTCGGTACCCCACCTGCTGTCGTGTTGTCTGGTGGAAGTCGCCCGCCGGCGCTGTCGGTTGTGCGGGGAAATGTGTCAACCAGTTGGCCCAGATAAAAAGAGGATGAGTATGGTGAACACCACTGAGCGAATGGCTGGCAGCTGGAAACAACTCAAGGGGAAGATTAAGGATAGTAGGACAAGCTGACCGACGACGACCTCGCAGTCATCGCAGATTGCAGGAGCGGTACGGCTATGCCAATGAGCAGGCCATGAAAGAAGCCGAGCAGTTCTATGACGACTGCAATTGCTGACGAATGAAGTCGCAGAAGACGACAGAAATCGGCGACCGGTGTTGAAGGCAGCCGGTTTCCTTTTGTGGCCTTTACTGTTCAGACCTCTCGCGGCGTCAGCCCTTTCAGGAAGAGCCCGGCTAGATCTCGTTACGAGGCGTTTTGGCTGGAAGTGATGGTTTCGAACCGTCGCCCCGCAGCATCAATGGCTGCCCGCTCTGCTGCAACATCGAGAGCCGTGCCGGCGAGTCTTGCAGACGATTGAGCCATGTCCAGAAATCTCCGTGCTTCGGCGAAGACGCGCCGGTGTCGCGCGATCCGAGCCGCGGCCATGCAAAACTCTACGCTTTGCAAGGCGTAGACCTTTCCCGCGGCGAAGTAGTGCTGTGCGATCGTGAATGTCAATTCCGGCGTTCTCGGAGAACGGCGCTCAAGAACCCGAGCCAGACGGGCGTGAAGTTCCAGCGCGATTTTCGAAGCCTGAACATTAGCTTGAGGTCGCGCAGCGATTCCCAGTTCCTCGCGAATCATTTCCAGCATGAACCGAGATGAAAACGCGTAACAGTCCTGATCGGACGGTATGTCGCGGACAAGTTGCAATTCAAGGTCGAGGTGCCGCAGGATCTGCAGCAGATGCAGATGGTCGAATCCCAGGCAGTCAGCCAGATCATCCACGCGAAAGATCTCACCCATCACAGCGGCACACTCGAGCACCGGCTGAAACTGCCCCGAGGCGCGCAGCGATTCGGCAAGTTTGGCACGCATGACGGTCGGGACTGGGAGTTGTCCCTGGTTCAGGAACTTTCCCGCCAAGGCCAGTCCCTGAGGCGTGGCCTCGAAGGCCTTTTCGGCAACCAATTCCCGCACGGCCCGCACCAGCCAGAACATTCCGCCCGCGTCCTGCCCCATAACCCCCAGCGCATCGATAATGAAACGAGCCGATGCGGCGGCAATGCCCATCCGCTCTTGCAGGAAGCGAATCTGGTCCGAGGCGGGGGGCGAAGTCACAGATATTACGCTGTCTTTGATGGCCAGCGTCTCGAGCGCCTTCAGATCACGGCTGGCGAGCAAGATTACCAGCGAGGTTTCGCTCCCCGGTGAGAAGTGTTCGCGGAGATGCCTGAGGACCGCGGCCGAACCTTCATCGATCCATTGGATGTCGTCGAGAAACAAAACGACCGGCTGATTTCGGGAGAGTGCTTCCAGGGCATTCGTCACGGCGGCGAGAAGATCGATCCGCGAAGTCTCGGTTTCGCCCTCGGTATCTGAGTCGATCGAAAAAAAGTCCCAGAAGGGAATGAGCTCGTCAGCCAGCCGTTCAAAAATCCCGTTGACATCACCTCCCTGAGCCACCTGCAACTGGGCGGCGACGCCCAGTTCCTTAAGAGCCTCGCGAAACGGCTGATAGGGTGCAGAGTCTTCAGTGCAACGTCCCCATAAAATCTGCACGTCCGCGTGGGCAGACTGCATTTCGTGAATGAAATGCTGCGCCGCGGCCGTTTTTCCCGCTGCCGGGGGACCCGTGAGACCGATCCAATGGCACTCCGCGATGTCGGTCTGTTCAATGATGGTTGTCAGCCGGCCAAATTCGCGAGGGGGATGATAGTGCGGCGCCCGCAGGGCCACCCGTAGTTCCTCCACCGTGCCAGGCCGTCGGGCACCAGATTCTACCGGCAGGGCGGTGAACTCGTCATTTTCGGCGTTTTTGGTAATCCGTCGTCGCAGCAGCCAGGCGTGCGCAGCGGTTGTCAGGGTCGTTGCGGCGGCAGTCCCCCACAGAACTGGGGGCGAGCCGAGAAAAGCCCCAGCCCCCAGCAGCAATGATAAAGCCAGCGCGATGGGTGTCACCACAATTGGGAATTGGTCGGCAACATCAATGGCCCGGCCAAAACAATAGGCCAGCAGTGAAGCGGCAACGGCAATGGCTGCGATCAGGTGCACGGCATTTTCTTCAAGCGCATAACACGCAGGCTGAATCCACGCGGCTGCGACGCCTAAGGCGACGGGAATAAAGGCCACACCCCAATGTCCGTGGCAATACAAATTCGGCAAATAGCGCCCCGCGCTACCGGCAACCAAGCGGAACACACCCGCCGAGAGGATCAGCGACAGCGCCCCTGCGGTACTCGGCCACCAGGCACCGTTGATGGCGGGCGTCTCGGGGATCGGCAACCACCGCTTGAACGCCAGCATAATGAGGGAGGGAAGAGTCAACCCGATCAAAAAGCCAGCTCCCGGAATTGCCAGCCATTTCGCCCGGACCCCGGGATTCGACCCGGTTTTCAGCGCCAGTCCGCTATAAACGAGCAGCGCGATGACGAATAAGCCTGCGATCGAGGCGGTTACGGGATGGGCAAACCGGCTTTTGTCATGCGTCAGCGATTCGTGCTGACGCACTTTATCGGCTTCCAGTTTTTCAGGGTTGTCTTCCGCTTTTTCGAGGCTTGACGCCTCGAAAGTTCGCTGCTGAGTCTGCACCCAGTACCCGTCCCGAGATTCATCGACAAACTCACGAACCATCACGAGCATGACCGCCCGTGGTTCTTTTTCTGGATCGATTCGCCGAAGAAACTGACGACAAATCGGGTCAAAGGCCGGATCAGGAGCGTCCCACGCCGGCATGGGATCGACGTCCTTTCGCAATTGACCAAGGTAAAGCATCAGGTTGGCAACGTCGGCAAACGCTGCCCGCGCTTCAGAATCAACCAGGATCGCCAGATCGGAATTTACCCGCTCGCTCTTCGTTTCTCCGGGAACAAGTACCAGAACATGCAATGGCCCGGACGAGGCCGATTTTCCAATTTGCGTGAGGGCGCTCCTGATGGCGGTTCGCCGCGCAAAGCCGGCCGGTGCAAAGGAATGGACCTGCCGTTCTTCTTCCTCGTCCACTTGAAATCCATAGGACCGAATCAAAGGGAATCGGCCGTAAAGAGTGGTGGAGGCCACATCCTGCAATCGCAGAGTCTCTGATTTCAGGCCGTCAATCGTCGGCATGGCTGGTGCTGCACGCTGACGCCCGGACTTGAGGAGACGCTCGCGAGCGATGCTCAGAAATTCATTCGCCCGCTGGAATGATTTGATATTCCCATGCTCCATGACACCGAATTTCAAGTGAAGCTGTGCAGACCTTAAGGCCGCATCGACAGCAACGTCGGGCACTTCCGTCGCGGTCGACCACGGGCCCGGAATAATATCGTCGCCGTACGTTTCCCGTCGGATTTTTCGGGGCGGCGGCTTCTTTTCGGGGGACTTCTTCTCTGGCGATTCTTCTTTTTTTCCGGAGTCGGTTTTCGCCGCCGCATCAACGGATTTTTCTGCTGCCGCGGCTGAAGGCTCATCAAGGGCCAGCGCGTTGCGCCCGCCGGCAAATAATGTCCCCGCGGTAAAAATCACCATTACAAACGTCTGGCTGCGCATCATGACGCTCCTGGTCGTCTGAGCGAAGGAGAGAGTGCATGGCCTGTCTCGTTCAATTTGCCACGCTCGAGCTAAGGCCACTTTGCTTGAAG
>JAYTRB010000337.1:0-6609 GCA_043746425.1 Planctomycetia bacterium | reverse complement strand
GGAGTGATAGGCGCCGTTGGGTTTGACGGCATTGACGATCACGCCAAGGATACGGCAGTTCATGTGATTCAACATGTCGCAGGCACGACTGGCTGTCTGGCGGTCACTCTTATCGGCGCGAACGACAAACAGGACACCGTCCAGAACCCTGCTCAAAATCGCGACATCGGATACCGCAAGAATGGGAGGCGCGTCGCACAGGATGCGGTCATATCGTGACTCGGCCCAGCAGAGAATCTGCTCTAGTTTGTCGCTCGCCAGTCGCTCGGAGGGATCCGACCGGTTGGTTCCGGCTGGCATCACAAACAGTCCGTCGACTGGCGTTGGATAAATCGCGGACGACAGCAGATCGTCCGTAAGAACGGCTTGTCGTAAGAGGTTGGACAATCCAGTGGCATTCTGGCGGTCGAAAATGCGAGTTACAGCCGGACGACGAAGGTCGCCGTCGATTACGAGCGTGCGCAGGCCAGACTGCGCGAACGAGATGGCCAGGTTTGTCAGAATCGAAGTCTTTCCGTCTGACGGCAACGCACTCGTAATCGTGAATTTCTGAGGCGGTTCATCGCACAGGGTCAGCGCCGTCCGCAAGGCGCGGAAGGCTTCTGCCTCCACAGACATTGACGCGTGGAACGTTATTGCCTCGAAGGGATGGTCACGCAATTCTTTTGACAGCTGCGGGATGTGGCCCACCACAGGCAGGCCCAGGTGCCGCGTGATTTCGTTGGGTCCGCGATAGCTGGGAGACCACCAATCAAACAGGGAGCACACCCCCACTCCGAACAGAAGCCCGAGAATAGAACATACAAAGGCGATCCGCTGAGGGTTTGGCGAGACTGGCGCTGCGGGCTTCTGGGGGGGCTCAATGACGCGAGTGCTGATCGCCACATAATCGTCGCTGACGTTGATGTCCCGAATACGATTGATCAGCGTATCGTAGTAATTCCGAAGCCGCGCCATCTCGGCTTCGAGAACAACAAAGGGGGCCCGGCGGCTGGCGAATTCGACCGCCATCTGCCGCGCCTTGGTATATTGCTCCATCAGGTACGTTTCGACCTTTCGTGCGTCCTTAAGGTCCTGTTCCTGCAGGCGGACGGCCAGCGCCTGGAGTTCGCTTTGAGACTGCGCCGTATTGATGGTCGTCGGCTTCGTGCGCTGGAGCGACGTTTCCGCCGCGCGCAGGCGCTCTTCTTGCGCCCGCAGGATCGGGTGGTTCGGCCCGTAAATCGTCTTTAAGCGATCGAAGTCAATCTGGTCGCGAGAGAGATCCCGATTTATCGTCTGTTCCTGCATTTGCAGGGCCTCCTTCGTGTCCGCTAGCCCCAGTTTTCGGAGGACGACGTCCCGCCCGATTCGGTCCAGCGAAGGCAGCAGGTAGCTTTCGACCATGTCATCACGGTTGATCGCCTCCTGCAGAGCTTGCAGACGCCCCTCAACTTCCAACCGGCGAACCCGTGCCTGCGTCAGGGCTTGACTCAGGTTCGTCAAGCTGGCAGCACTTTCGTTTTTGCCGTCGTCCGAGGCTGGAACCCCCTCTTTCTCCTGTAAGGCGCTCAATTCGAGTTCCTTGGCGCGTAATTCGCTTTCCAGGGCTTCTCTTTGTTGAGCGAGGATCTGCAAGATCTCTTTGGATGTCGACCGATGCGTTTCATTCACGAAATCTTGATACGAGACGACCACTGCCTGCAGGACAGGAACAATGATCGCGCGATCCTGTGTCTGGTAACGGATCTCAAGAATCTCAGTATCCTTCTGGACCGTCACTTTCAGGCCTTTGACAAGCTGATCTAAACTTGGAAGCACGCGATCAGCCGGACAATTCGCTTTGAGCTCATTCAATGCAATAGTCAGGACTCCCGAACTGAGAATCAATTGTATGTGGGTCGGCAAATAGTTCTGGTCGTTATTTGGTGCGTCGACCCCCTTTCCGGCCAGCGTGTCGCCTGTGCGGTGTACCAGGACGCTGGCTTTTCCTTCATAGACGCGCGGTTGATTTTCGTAGTAGAGGAATCCCAAAGCGTAAATCAGAAGCAAGCTCAGCGCCATCAGAGCCTTCCGCCGGCGAAGAATGTCCAGCAGGGCGTTAGAACCGTCCAACGACCGATTGATTTCTGACACCTGATGAAGGGTGTGCGTCGGAGCCGACAAGTCTTGATCCATCCTCGATTCCTGCAATAGTTGAACAAATCGCGAGTGCCCAGTCTGTTCCGGGCCCTTTGTTGCCGGCGGGCCTAATAAATCAGGTTCGGCGCGACACTGGCGCCAACCCCGATGCGGAACGCGCCCCGCAGCAGACCTCGCGAGAATGACGCAACGGTCTCTTCGACGCTGACCGTATCGCCTGGCATGAGCGCCAGATTTTGCGTCAGGTCTCTCTTGGCGAGATCTAAATCGACGCGAATCGCTACCGTGCCTGAATTGTCTGGACGCGGACGGATTACGATAGCCTTGTCCGGGATGGACGTGCGATCCACTCCACCGGCCAAGCCGATGGCATCGAGGACGCGCATGTCGTAGGCGACGGCAAGTTTGTATTCGCCCGGCTTGTTGACCATGCCAATAACGTAAATTGGCTTGGGTTTTCGCTCTTCGACAGTGACGATGTCGCCAGTTTGCAGGTAGATTCCTTGTGAGATCAACTCTTCGTCCTGGTCGCTGGCCAGGTCAATGCGAACCACATCGTTCTCATTCGACGACTGCGCGGATTCGGGGGATCCGTTTTCTACTTCCAGCGCGGCGGGCATGATCTGGCCCACTCGCGAGGCCGACACCGAGCCACGTGGCACTCGATGGTGAACCTCGATAATCGTGTCGGCATCCTCGGTAAGCCCTCCCGCTGCGACCAGTGCGCTCAGCAGATCGGCTTCACCGCCGCTCAATTCATACTGGCCCGGATTGCGAATTGCACCCAACACATTCACTCGGGCCTTCTTCGTTTCACGAAGCGTCACCAGTACGCGCGGCTTCTGCAAAACCCCGCGATCGGCGCAGGCGTTGCAGATCACTTGTTCTGTCTCAGTCAGCGTCAGCTTCGTGACAAGGACCGAACCTATGAAGGGCAAACGAATCGTACCGTCTTCGAGGACGCGTGTTGGAAGTGGGTCGCTTTGATTCTCTGTCAGGAGATCGGGCACCGTAACTTCAAGCAAATCACCTGGCCGGTTCCGGTGCTCTTCCTGTAGAGGAGCGCCCAGCCTGGCGATCTGCGTCGGCTTTAGTGTCTTCGTCGTGCCGGGTTGCAGGTCGGCCGTCAGCTCTTCTGGCGCGATGGTGTTGTGTTTCCAGGTGGCGCATCCTGCCGCCCACGAGACAATTGGCAACAACAACACCAACCTTCGGAGCATTGGTTGAAGATCCAGAAAGAGGGAATCCCTCATTTTCACAAGGGTTCGTCGTCGAAATGCGTGGGTGGATTGGGGAGTCTGGTGCGCTGACTGTACGTCAATATCGCGAATTGACCCGGGCGGAATCGGGGCAGATGTGCAATTCTACAGTGGTAACTGACGAGGAGTTTAAGAACAAGAGGAAATTGGCCGTGAAACAAGCCGATCGGCCCGTTTAGAAAAAGGGCGAAAGGCACCCCGACAGCATTCGACGTTTTTCTTTTTCCTGGCGCGACTCGAAATCAGTTCCCTTTTCAATGGGCTGTAATCGATCTAATTGCCCGGAAGTTGTACAGGTCGCCATGTTTCCATGTTATCCAATTTCGCAAAGGCAAACTTCGCCCAGGAATTCTGGTGCGCAGGCTGCAAGATCAAGGCGAAGCCACCGGATTCGGGCGCGAATGACCACTGCGTGATGACGCCACAATCAATGGCACAGCGATCGCGGTTGCAACCGCCCCGGCCAGCGCCAGACCTAGTGCCGTACGACCCGCGGAACCTCGCGCCAACCTGCCCTCTCCCGCGGCTGACTGATTCGCTTCGGGAGCGAGCTCTTCCGGCGCCTGATTGAGTCGAACAGTGAACACAACAAGTTGAGGAGTATGAGCTGGAACACTCTTCGAATCACTCACTTGCAACGTGCCCTCATACGAGAATTGGCCGGCGTCGACGCGTACGTTGTACATCGCAGGCTTGACTCCCATCACTTGCGCTTCGCCGCGATTTCCGATTGCAAACTGCAAAGGCTCGGCGTCGGGCTGCATGGGGATAAAGGTCACTTGCGCATTGCCGACGAGTTGACCCTCTACCGTCCTGACCACCGCCTTGAACGAGCCGTCTGGGCCAAGCTTTACGACCTTATCGGGTTCCGACGCTTGTGCCCTTTGAATTTCGGGTGGCCGCAAACTCGGCCGATCTTGCCCTGCCACTACCGGATTCAAACACATCCCCATGACCGAGAGCCAGATAACAACTGCATCCATCTTCTTCCGTCGCGGCATGACTTTCATTTTAATGCTCCGTCATATTTTCAAGAACTGGCATATTTTCAAGAACTGGCAGCAGCCACAAGCGGCCAACAACCCACCCGCGGCGACTTTTGGAAAGACGAAATGTCTGCATGCTGCGCCGTGATTGATCGCAACTCGT
Organism: Planctomycetia bacterium; assembly: GCA_043746425.1. Taxonomy (GTDB): domain Bacteria; phylum Planctomycetota; class Planctomycetia; order Planctomycetales; family Planctomycetaceae; genus JACQFH01. The sequence continues at coordinate 2,080 of JAYTRB010000337.1, read as the reverse complement.
CGGTAAACATCGAACTTAATTCTGTTCCGCCGACGGGGAGGTGTCATCCGAAAGACCAGTCGGCAGGTCCATTCAAATTCCCCATTCTGTCCCAATAGAATCGTCCACCTTATTGGCAACAAACAGCAAAACTCACATGTCAGGGATGAATCCGTGTCAAAGGGTGAAAATCAGTTGCCGAAACGTGCATGGCAGTCGTCGAGGCTGCTCCCACCAACGGTATTCCAAAGTCGCTATTGAATTCAATGTGCCCGTCCTTCTGGTCAAGGGCGATGCCAGTATTTGATTGGTACGACCGGCGTTCGGTGCCGTAAATGGGACGGCTGCGAGTTTGGGGGGCACTGTCGGCTAATTGAGACCGCCTAATGTTCCCAGAATAGCTCTTGATGTTGCTCTAGCAGTCGATTGACTTCGTCAGAATGATTTCGACTTGGAACTTTCGTATACGCCAACATCTTAGAATGGTGCGGTCGCTCTCGAGACTTTTCACAGAAGGCCGGCTTCTGCCATGCGCCAGGGCCGGCCCACCTGCATTAGAAGGCCCCTAAATTCTGGACTTTCCCCTTTACCGGAAGGCCGACATTGATGCCCTTGTCGCGGCAGGGGCTGTTCCTCTTGAGCCGATAGTCACCGTTTTTTGAATCCACAAACGCCGGATCGGCCAATACTTCATGTGCGCCGGGCTCAAGCCGTTCGGCAGGATTGCCTGGAAAGTAGCAGTTGTAGTCGTCTGCGTTTCGTTCGGGGCTGCCTAAAAAGCCGCCACCGTTGTCCCAGCCGCAATCGGTGCGATTGAAGGCGCTGATGTTATTCTTGACATCGTTCCCCAGGCAGTCGCCGCGGAAATAGAAGATGCCAACTCCGTTGAAGGTGCACGTATTGTGGTACACCTTGCAATCGCGGCCTGCCAGAATGATTCCGCCGGCCGCATTGCCCATGCAGAGGTTCCGGGTAATCGACTGCCGTTTGGGGTTGCTATATGAGTGGATGCCATATCCGGCGTTGTTGAAGATAATATTACCAGAAAGGGTGACGTCATCAGCTCCGCAATAGATGCCGTGGTCACGGCTCTCAGTACCGTTCTCGAAGATGATGTTTCCCTGAATGAGAATTTCTGTGCCACCGTGTCCCATCTCTTTCAGTCCGCAATGGACGTTCCGATAAACGACATTATTCGTTGCACGGCACCCGATTCCCGCTCCTCCCGACCAGGTGATTCCGTTGGCTCCGAACGTTTCCATCTTCGGGGCTTCCGGTCGTCCTAAAGGGCCTTCGATAATCAGTCCGTTTATCCAAACGTGTTGCACGGCATTGAGAGTAATAACCGCCTCACCGGGGTTCTTGGCGACATATGCTTGCGATGGAGTCACTTTCACTTTGCCCAGTGCACCAGGGGCGCAGCTGAGGACGATTGGTTTTCCTTTTTGCCCTGATGTCGTAAACGACAGATGTTCGACATACGTTCCGGCGCGCACATAAATCACATCTCCAGCAGTTGCCTGAGCCACTGCCTTGCCGAGGGTTTTCCAAGGTCTTTCAGTCGTTCCCTCTGCGTCGTCGTCACCGCCAATTGCGACCCAATGCGTCGCGCCGACAGCGGTATATTCCCACGGGCTTATCAGTGGGCGTACAAACGTCCATTTGCCTTTGTCGCTCTCGACCGCGACCTTCTGCTCGTCGCGCGAGAAAGTGATGGCTGGGGAACGAGGCTGGAATTTTTTGTCCGGCGTTGCTGCACTGGCGATCATCTCTGTCGCCGCCAGCAGTACGGCGACAGTCGAGGTCAGTCGCAACAGCAATCCGTGGTCGTTTGCGGCTTCGTTCTGCAAGGCGGACGTTCGTGATCGGTAGCTCAAGTAGACACCTGCACTCGTGAGATCGATTTCAGAAGAGTCTTGACGACAAAATGAACGCATTCTTCGTCCATGTGAGGATAAAACGGCAGGGTAAGTTCACGCTTCGACAGGGCTTCTGTACGTGACAGGTCGTGAGCCTGCTCGCGGTAGGCAGTAAATGTATGTACAGGTGGGTAATGAATGCTCGTTTGAATTCCCGCTTCTTTCATGCTGGCCATGATGGC
>JAYTRB010000336.1:0-3108 GCA_043746425.1 Planctomycetia bacterium | reverse complement strand
GCGCGCAAGAGTTCGATCAGGAGCTGGTCTTTTTCGCCAGTGGTCCAGGCCAGACGGCCCGTTATCAGATCATAAGCGCGCACATCGCCGATGGTGCGGATGATGACCAGGCCATCGACCACCAGCGGCTGCAGCACGGGCACAGTGGGGAGGGGGCCGTTTGAATCTTCGGAGCTTCCGGGAACGGCCGGGCGGCGCTCGCGAAAGGCACGGGCGACGATGGCGTCGTTTTCAGGAGAGGTCGTGGCGCCTTCGACCGTCGAAAAGCGCCAGCCCCGATTGAGATAGGGGCTTCCGCCGGCACTCAGCGCATTGCGGCGGGAATCTCCTCCGGCGATCGTCCATTGGTCGGCAGAGGCGGCCGCTTGTATCGGCGGTTCGCCGGCCAAGGTGGTCAGCCAGGCGAGCGCCCCGGCCGGCTCCGCGAATAGCGCGACTTCTCGCCCCCCCCAGGTTAATGTGGTGCGGTGGTGTCGGGCCTGCATCTCGACGAGCACCTGCACCGCCTTGTCGTTTGATCCGGCCCGCATCCAGCTCAAGGCGGTCTTCAACGAGAGAAACGGTTCAAGCCGATCGGCAAAGTGCCTCGCGTTTCTGAGCCGCTCGAAGCTGAGGGCCGCCGTCAGCGAGCGTTCGTGATCGAGATGGTCGGTTGCCACTCGATAGGCGGCGTCGCATCCCGCCTGGGTGTGTAAATAGTGGCGGGCGACCTGCGCCAAGCTGTTGGCGTCGTGCGACTTCAACGCATCTTCAAACAAACGCCGCGCCGCGGGACCGTACTGCTTTTGATATATCGCAAGTCCCTCGGCCGGCATCTCTCCCAGCAGTTTTTGTGCTTCGGCCTTTAAGCTTTGTTCAACGGACTTGTTCTCTGGATCAGGGAAGAAAAAGGCGTCTTCGTCGCTCTCGAGAATGGCCTGCAAAAGTCGCGCACCTTCAGCGTAACTCTTCTCGATGAGCAATCGCCGCCCGCGCGCAAGTCGCTTTACCAGCTCGCGCGTGCTGGCCCCGCGCTGCCCTTCAAGATCGTTCGCCTGGCCCGGCAATTCAAGGTTGATGACTTGCGCGCCCAGCTGCGGGAGCAGGGCAAAACCCGCCAGAATCAACGCCGTCAAACAGACGACTGCCGATCTTCCCGCGCGCATGGGCAAATCCTTTTCAATAGATCGTTGCGGCCTCGCACAGAGGCGACTGGCGAACGGTGAGGTTCCCCGTATTAAAGATAGTTGGTTTGGAGCCGGCTGTCAGCAGGAAAGAGATGACACGGGCCCATCGCGCGACCGACAGAGCTGTGCAAACGAGCCTCTGGCCCAGAAAACTTGAGGAAATTTGGTGACTCGCGAGGCGAACTCGGCGAATTGTTGCGGGCGCCATACAACTGCTGCGCCTCATTCCTCAAGCCAACAGGAGCTTATTTGGTTGAATGAGTCGCCGAACCGCGTTCAGGAATCAGAAAGATCGGCCCCGCAACACGGCCGAAACGATTGCTGCAAAACGACTTGCCATCTGATTCTCGATCTGGCTTGCCACTCGGCCTGCGGAGGAGGGCAATCGGCCGTGTATCGGGAATCCACTTTCATTAGTAAAAACCAGCTATGGAGGAAAACACCCTGCTGCCCCGATAGATTCCAACAGAACCTGTTGATTTGTCCTCAGGCAAGCATCATTCACCAAAAACTTACTTGGGGGCGACTGCCGACTGCCTGCCGATCTCTCGCACCGCGGACGAGGATTACAAATAAGATGAACGGAACCCTCTTAAAAGTTGCCATAGTCGATCAACAGCGGGTTTTTGTCGATGCACTGGTTTACCGGCTGCAGAACGAATCGGGCATTCAGATCGTCTGTACGGCCGATGACGCCGGGCAGGGATCGGCGGCATTAATTGAAAGCCGGCCCGACGTGGTCATTCTCGACGCCGACTTGTCGCAAGGGCGCGCCTTTGACATCGCAGCCGAGATTCGCCGCCAGTTGAGCGAGACGCGAATTCTGTTTCTGATGCAAAAGGTAAGCGACTCGCTGATCGATCAGGCGTTGCGTCTGAAGGCCGAGGGAATCTTGTCGCGAGATGAACCTCTGGTTCAGCTGGTGCAGGCGATTTGCCGGGCGGCAGTGCGAGAAACGACCTATTCGCCAACGATCGGAGCACGGATCGATTTCGACCCAGTGCGCCGGGAATTTCGATTGCGGGTCGATCCGCCGATGAAGGGGCTGACCGACCGTCAACTCGAGATTCTGCGATACCTGGCCCGCGGCGACAGCGTAAAAGCCGTCGCGAGGAAATTATTCCTGTCGCCCAAATCGGTTGACAATCAGAAATTCAGGATAATGAGCAAAATCGGCGTGCGCGATAAAGTGGCGCTGGCGCTTTATGCGGTGCGCGAAGGGCTGATTCAGCCCTGAAAAAATGACCCCAGCGGGATTTGAACCCGCATTACAGGGATGAAAACCCTGTGTCCTGACCGGGTTAGACGATGGGGCCCGGAAAAACCATGTCGCGCGAGGATATAGAGGATGCGCGGCGACTGTCAAGTCGCCCGAGGGGCCTTTTTGTGCCAGCCGTTCTTCGGGTTACAGCATCATACCGTAGGGAATGTCGTCCCCGGTTGCCACCGAATAGAACAGCTTCCCGATTTCGTCGCTCAGGGCCGAGAGATAGTGCTTCTTGAATTCCGCGAACGACATCTGGTTTGAATCCACCGCGGCCCGCAGCGGGAAAAATGATTTAAGCGGGTTGGTATAGATGACGTTGCCGTCTTTCTTGTCGTCATCCATTTTGACGACATTGATAATGATGTCGGCCCTTCCGCGATAAAGGTTTTGGGCATTGGCCTCGAACAAGCTGAAGTCTTTAACGTCGATATGCACGACGTAGTCCGCCTTGAAGGCTTTTCCAATCTCGGCTGTCTTGCGCCATTTGTCGTTCTTGTCGAGCCAGGCCTGGACCCGATCAGGATCGACGACCTTGATATCTTTCGACATCAGCCGATAGGCAACATGTTTGGCGATTTCGTAATCGACCGCCTCGTTGTCCCACTTCAGTTCCTTGGCCGCGTAACAGTAGACGACGGTGCTCTTGTTCTTTCCCGCCAGCGACTCTTTATTCGT
>JAYTRB010000335.1:0-8244 GCA_043746425.1 Planctomycetia bacterium | reverse complement strand
GTCGTAGGGACTTTGGACGTGTTCGACATCGACCCCCAATTCGCGGTTGAGGGTCACGGCGCACAGCGCGATGGCCTGCGAATTCGAGACGTTAAACTGAATCGCCGAGTCCGTCCCTGCCACTTCGAGCGCCGGCTTCCCGAGCGGACCATACCTGAAGCGAAGCTGCTCGGCAGAATCATTCAAATAGCCTGCCAGAATTCTTCGCACTTGACCCCGGCAGGCAATAAAACCGCGCCGATGACGATCGAGGTGATACCGCGCCGCGCGGTCGCGCTCGTCGTGTGATAGCGAATGGCGCAATGCCCGAATCTGTGCGTCAGTTACATCCAGCGGCAGGCACCAGACATGAACGACGCCGGGCGTCAACCGCAGGGGGTCGTGCGGAACTGGCCACGGGCAAGAGAAACGATTCATCGCATTCCGTTTGCGTTTTTGTTCGCAGGAGTCGCCAACCCCTGCGTTTGACCCCCATTGCCGAGAACTCAGCCCCATCGACCGCTGCGGGAAAAAGGCTCGATAACCCGACGAACAAGCGATTATGCCTCAGGAGTAAAGCCCAATACGACATTGAAATTGGCTGCGACCTCGCCGACGCGAGACTCCTTGATCGGTGCAAAATCAACCAGCAGCGATTCGCGAGCCTTACGGTCGCGGAGGCTATTAAAAATGCCGTCGCGAGAATTTCCAGGATGGTCCTTGATGTAACACTGCGTGGTGAACTTTTCCTTCCCCTTGATCTTAATCTGGAAATGAATATGCGGCGAACGACCAGGATACGGGACGGGCTTGATCGTGCGGAAGTAGTATTCGCCGGTCGAACCTGTGAGAAACCGGCCGAACCCCTGGAAGTTGCCGTCGCGTTTCTCGTCGTTGCCGCTTTTGGAATGCAGGTAGGCGCCGTTGGCATCGCACTGCCAGATTTCGACGGCCGCATTGCGAATCGGTTCGCCGCGCGCGTCGAGAATTCTTCCCGTCAGATGCGTAATCGTTCCTACGGCCGGGGTAATTGCGTCATTCAGAATCAACAGGTCGTTATCGGTGTCGAGGGGAAGTTTATCGGGATAAAACGGTCCCTCTGTCTGGGCGGGAGTCTGCAGCAATTCCTCGGCGAAGAGCCCCGGCGTCGCGAAGGCCGCCGCCCCGAATGTCATTCCACCCAGGAACCCACGCCGCGTGCAGAACGAAAACTTCGTTGTCATTGCATAAAACCTCTGTTGGAACCGGGGCTGAATGGAAGGCCCACATTGCCTCAAGACATTAAACACGAAACGGCGCGCATTGTCTTGTCGATTCTCGCGTAAGTTACAAGAACGATACAACGGTCAATCCGGATCAGTCTTGCCGCGAAAGCCGGGCAGGCGGCGAAGAAAGTCGAAGGGCCCTGTACGGCCAGCGCCCGGGGTGTTCTTAATCATATTCGCCGCGGGAGGTGAATCGACGTCGAGAGGAATGATTCTCAGGTCATCGAAGCGAATTTCACCAAGTCCCGAGAGGGCCATCGTCAGCGTGAGCTCTGTTGTCTCAGGAACTTCGCGAACGACTTCGAATTCCTTCCAGTCGGCGACGGTTCGCCAGCGCAGGGCGGCCGATGCCCCCCCCAGACTGTCGTAAAACAGGGCCCCGTCCAGATTTCCCAGGCTGGGCGCGTCGACCTTCACCCAGCCACCGATATAAACGAGCTGCCCCTTGTAGACCGTCACCGGGGGAGAGACGACAGTGACGGGCCGCTCGGCAATTGACGCGGGAGGATCCTTTCCCGAGGTCGGCGCCGCGGCCAGCCGCAGCGCGTACGCCCCCTGATGAGCCCGCGCATTCAATTCGGCGGTCGAGCGAATGCCATCTATGGCTGTTTCGCGACGCTGCCAGCCTTCGGCGACCATCGTGTCGAGATCTTCAAAATCGCCCGAGCGAAGCACATTTCGACTTCCCTCGAGACGGGCCCTGCCAAACCTTGCAATCATGCGCCAGTGATCGGGAAGCGTCTGAAAACAGAGAGTATGCGGACTCGTCACGGGGGCATACATGCGGCGGACAGCATCGCTCCAATAGATGTATTGCAGATTTCGCAGGTGCTGCATGGCGTTGGCCGATTCGAGTCGTGAGTCGTGAAACCGCTGAGCCCTGAATTCGGTTTCGGCGCGTGCGAGAAGATCTTTAGCCGCCGACAGAATCGAGCCCGCCCCCGGCTGGCCCATCCCCAACTTGTGGAGTTCGAGATTCACGTCGGCCACGCGTTCAAATTTGGCGCGTGCCAGTTCAAGAGCAACGCGTGCCGAGGCTTCGCTCAGCGTCTCCATTTTCCGACGAAGGCCTTCAATCGGCGATTCGCCGTCGGTAAAGAGAATGGCCGACGTCATGTCGAATTTTTCCAAGGTGACTTCCTTGCCGCCTGACGTCCGTTTGCTGACCAGTTCGTGAATTCTGGTGGTGCTGATTTCCCAGGCGCGGGCCGACTCTCCCACTCCCGGAACGACGATTCTCGCGTCATTCGCGGCCATTTGACCCGGGACGTATTGGGCCTCGTCGGCATACCAGATGGGAAGCACCAGGATTCCTAATCCGGTGCGGATGACGACGGCTTCAAGGTCGCGCTTCAATTGGTCTTGTTTGCGAAGTTGAATCTCACGGTCATTCAAAACCGCCTCTTGCATACGTTGACCTTTGGCGGCCGCGAGTGGCGACCGGGCCCCCTTGGTGCTGCGCGCGGGGGGGATCTGCACGCTGAACGGCGTCTGACCGCTGACACTACCACTTGCCAGCAGCGGTTCGAGAAGTTCCAGCTCCATGTTCAGTTGCGCGAGTGTCAGCTTGCGTTCCAAGGCTCCGGGGCGTTCATCGTCCAGCGACGAATGCGTCCAGAAGGCCAGGCTGCGACATCCCGCAGCCAAAGCCGCGTAAACCTCGAGGCGCAACTGTTCGGGCTCGACAACTTGCGGATTCCAGCCCGCCGATTGCCGCACCGTCTCAACCGCAGGACTCGCTTCGGTTTGAATCCAGGTCGACATAAAGCTGCCCGGTATCGCCAGGTTGCGGCGCTCGAGGAGCCAGTCGCGGTAATTCTTGAAACCGAAACTGGTATGCACTGGTGAACGACTGGCGCTGACGATAGAAAGTTGCAGCGAATACGTTCGCTCGAGCCCCGATACGTCTCCCATCAGCGGGCGAGGACGCTTGAAAACCCGATCAGAATTGCGAATCTGTTCGAGCCAGGCCATCACCTCCTTTTTTCGATCGGGGGGAATATGCGTCCCCAGATACCAGAACAGAATCTTCGCTGAGTCGGGTCCGAATGGAGCCAGATGCACGCTGGTGGGGTCGAGTTCCTGGCCGTCATCGGCTTGAGCCTGCGGCGGGACTGCCATGACTCGCAGTCCCATACGGTTGAGATTGTCGAGTAAGGGCAGATCCTGAGAGTCAGGAACCCAGACGACGTTCAGGTGCATCCGGGCCAGGTCGTTTGGCTGCTCTCCGCGATACGGAATGATTCGGGGAACAAAGGGCTGACCGTCAACAAGCAACCGGTCGTTGTGAAACACGGCTTCAGGATCGACGACCGGCAACGCGTGTTCTACCTGGCGGATGCCGCTGCCGGACGACGCATCGGCAATTCCCTCGTAGCGCAGGGTGTCGATTGCAAATTGTGAGGTTCCGCGGCTGGTGCGGATGTTGATCATCGCCGCATCGACGTACAGCCCGTGCAGGTCGAGATTCTCCTTCAGCCCCGCCGAGTCCTGCAACCGCCGGCGAATCTGCGGCAGAAGTCGCCGCAGCCCGCGGTCGATGTGGGTGCATTCAAGTTTCTGCCATTGACCGGCTTTTGTGTAGGCGTCTCCTTCAACAATGATTGTCAGAGCCGCATCGGTCGCCGGGTCGGTCTGATTGGGAAACACCACACGCACACCGAGCGTCGCCCCGTCTTGATTCGACTGGAACCACAGCGACAGCTTCAAGTCTTCGATCAACAGCGCTGGAGGAAGTTCATAACTCAACTTCAAGGTCGTGTCGGGGGCGGCGACGGCCACCTCAAGCAGCTCGGCCGCCTGACCCTCTCGGCGAACTTCGGCGGTGCGAAGGTGGCGGGTCAGACGGACCTTCGCTTTTTCGCAAGACACGCTCCATTTTGTCTCTCCGTCGTCGTGTCGGTCGACGTAGTCGCGGGCGGCGCAGATTCTTCCCGTGGCCCCGATGATGCTCAGCAAGAGCGGGACATGACGCAGCCAGGACGTTGCTCGCAAACCGGACGGCCTCAATGCCCCGGCCTCCCCTCCCTGAGAGGATGTCAAACTCGAAGAATCCGGCACGATCGGAGCGGCGGACAGTGAATTCCTCCGAGAAGCCGGATTCTCGGATTCAATTTCATGTCCTGCGGGCAGAACGGCTGATGCGCAAACGCAACGTGTCGCATATGACGGAAACAGCCCTAAGTCCGCAATTCTAGAGAGTTTTTGAAAACAGGCCAATACGAGACGTGGTGGATTGTCACCATCGCGCCCACGGGCACCCGTTGTGGTGAATATTCATATCTCGTTAGGCATTAATGAGTTACGTGCTTCCCATTGAACTTGGTGAGACTTTGGCACAGAATCTGAACTTACTTTGGTGTGCATCGTGTCACGTTGCAGCCTTTTTAAGTCAGGAGCCAGGGCGGGATGAACAGCAAATCGAGACTACCGGGAGACGTACCGGATGAGCTGCCCCGCGAACTCGTCGAATTGGGAAAGCGGATTGCCGGTTTGCCCGCGGGGTTCCAACGCGATCTTGAGCCGATGTACAACCAGGTGATCGACTCTGTCCGCCGCCGCCGCCGCATCCTTTCGCTGGTGCAAGATGCCCTGTCGCAATTGCGGCTGGACATCAAGTACCTCATGTTCGATCTGGAGGTGACGCGCCGTGAACGCGATGCATTACGCGATCAACTCGCCGACGATTGACGGCAGGACGCTTTTAGCAGCGACAGTCAGCATTTTCGCGTGAAAACAAATGGCATCCCAAATGCTGGCGAATTCGGCTTCCTTGATCTGTCTCATCTGCGCCGCAGATCCTATTTCCGGATCGTGCCAGCATCCCAGCCGGCGGTCGATGCGCCCGGCGCCAGCACGAAGATTTCGACGCGCCGATTCTGCCGGCGGGCTTCGTCTGACGTATTTGCCACGCGGGGTTGATGCGGACCATATCCCGCGGCCCCAAGCCGGCGGGGCTCGATGCCGTACTTCTGCAAAGCGTGCACCACGTTGATTGAACGGTGTGCCGAGAGGTACCAGTTATCGGGGTGTTTCGAGAGCGTACTGGCTTTCTTCACTTTCCTGTCGTCGGTATGTCCGGCGACCAGAATGTTGAGGTCTGAACCCTCGCCATTCGTGAGGATCTTTGCAAAATCTGCCAGCAGTGGTTCGGCGTCGCGGCGGAGTTCGTCGCTTCCCGACTCAAACAATATGTCATTCTGGAATTTGCTGACTCCGGTTTGAGGGTCAAACTCAAAGCCGGGGTACTTGCTTGCCAAGTCAGCGAATTGGCGGTTAGTCGCATCTGAGAGGGGGTTGGGCTTCGAACTGACGAGATGGCCGCGCTCGGATAGCAGGTTGTTGATCCGCGCTTGCAGCGTTTCGTCGCGGGCGTTGAGGCCGGCGATTTGTTGCTGCAAAGTCTGAACCTGTGCGAGCAGGCCACTGCGCTCTGAAGCCAGAGCCCGGTTCTGTTCGTACAATTGCCGCGTGCGATACTGGGCCTGCTGTAGCTGATAGCGCGGCACCGTGTTACAGCCGGTTTGCGCGAACGCCGCCAGTCCCAATCCTCCCATCAACAGAATGCGGATCGCGAATGACATGCAGCAACTCCTTTCCCGCAGAACTGCCGGCCCTCGGGCGCCACTGCCCGGAACGGATCGTTAACGGCGGAAGAGTCTCCACCGCAACGAGGCCGCCGGACACATGGACGTGCCGTCGCTCTTGTAGGGAAGCCGATTGAAGGTGTGAGATGTAGATGAGAGGAAGAGAGGCCGAACCCGGCAGGAAGCCGCCCAAAAACCCCCGATCATCGAATTTTCTGCCGAAAATGCAGGCTTTCAATGATCGGCGGCCGCGGGAGACCGGGCCTGATCCGAGTGTGGACGGGGCTTATAACAATTGGGCCAAAACTTGCCAAGCCCTAAATGCCCTTGAACATGTCGAGCACCAGACTGGCGATCGGATTGTGGTTGGCGGCGTCGGTATGCCACATGTTGCGCACCAGATCGAACAACACGGTGCCGCACAACACCATCAATACGGACGAGAGAATCAGGGCCACATGCGTTCCCATACCCCAGTCCTGTTCGGCCACAGCGACCATGCCCCGCGGTGCGACTGGAAGCTCTGACAGGCTCTCGCCCGATTCGAGCTCTTCGCCAGCGAAATCTTCATCATCGGCGCCGAAGACATCCTCGGCGAGTTCGTCGTCTTCTCCGACCAGATCGTCGGCCACATCGACGGGTTCGTCATCGTCGACGAATGCCTCATCATCGTCTTCGAGCGCAGCGCCACCCCGTGGAATCTCAGAGGTGACGTCGTACCCAGGATCTTCGTCGTCGTCGAGAGTGATGACGTTCGTGACGTCGCCTCCCGAACTGTCGAAGAGGTCACCCGAACCGCTGCTGTCGCTCAGATTCGGGACTTCCATCTGAGTGTCGAGAAGGTCTTCATCCTCGGCAAGCGGAATGTCCATCAAAGGAACGGTTCCGGAAAGATCGTCGGAATCTGAGGGAGATGATGGAGCGTTCTTCTTTTTCTTTTTGTCCGACGCGGAGGGACCGGCCAGCGAGATGCCACTATCACCCTTGATCTTCGACGACTTGTCGCCTGCGAGAGAAATGCCGCTGTCGTCAGTGAGAAGAATCGAGCTTTCATCAGAAAGCGAAATGCCGCTGTCGTTGGGCCGCTCGAGCGAAATTCCGCTGTCGCTCGCCAGCGCAATGCCGCTTCCTTCCCCCAATGAAATCCCACTTTCGTCAGCGAGTGAAATTCCACTTTCGTCATCGTCGCCAATTACCGAGCTGCCCCCCGTGGGGTCGATGAGCACGGTCGAATCATCGTCGGTGATGGGAATGCTGGCGCTGCTCCCTCCGACAAGGTTGACCTCGCCCGAAGAGTCGCTTGAGACCAGACGCACATCGCTGTCGCTTCCCGTCCCCCTTTTCACCGGAATTTCGTCGGTAATGAGCCTGACGTCGCTGTCGGATTTTGCGCCGGCGGCAAGCGGCAAATTCGGGGCCAGTTTGACATCGCTGTCGGAGTCATCGGCGGGAGCCGGCTTGGCGCCCGCAATTTTCACATCGCTGTCGGAATCGTCTGCCGGAGTGACAGGCTTTAACCCGGCAAGCTTCACATCGCTATCAGAATCGTCCGCAGCACCTCCGGCCGACGATTCTGACGCATGTATGGAATCGTCAAAAATCAGCCGCACGTCGCTGTCTGAACCGCTGTCAACGCCCGCTGGCGATTTGCTGATGATTGTCGGCTCGTTTCCCAGTGGATCATCATCGCTGAAGAGTAGATCGGCTGACGAACTTTCCTCCTCGGCAAACTGCAAGGGCACCTCAGGATCGGAATCGGTCTGCCGGCTGCGAGCCAGTTTTTCGACATCCTCTTCCTTGAATTTCCACGTCCCCCGGTCGGCGAAGGCGCGAATCAACCCTTTCTCGCGCACGCGATTAAGCTCTACAGGAGCGATGCCCAGGATTTCGGCGGCTTCTTCAATGCTGAGGTACTTTTTTGCCATGCGCGGCAAGCTCCCAAAGAATTGCCCCAGGACTTCAAAGGTCGTCCTGCCGGGCAAGCGATAGAATTGGTGCAACTCGAACGAGCGTCATGGATGCGTAAAAAGGCGCAGACCCGCGAGCCTAACGCAAACATTGACCCCTGTATTGTACGACCACTCCGACCCGATGCAAGAGTTTGTCTTACCGTTCGTTCAGGAAATCGGAGTACGGGCGGTCTGTCGACGACCTTGCCGAATACGCCGGTTATGCCGAAGTCTTACTGCCGCTGAATGTCAACATCAATGTAATGTATCGGCAGAACTTCGCTCAACCGCGTAATTTGCAGAACTTCGGCGATATCTTGAGACGGGTTGTACAGTTGCACGGCGATATTCATCCGCCGCAGCGAAGCGAGCAGCCCGAGCATGCCGCTGGGAATCAGCTTCACCCCCGAAAGATCGAAGGCCAGTGTTTTGGCACCATTCTTTTCAACGAGGGCGAGGATTTCG
>JAYTRB010000334.1:0-3705 GCA_043746425.1 Planctomycetia bacterium | reverse complement strand
TGAAACAGGCCATCCGAAGGTCGGCATTTCTCCGGCAGCAAGCATCAGTGCAAGCGCCAGACTTGGGCCCGACAACCATATTCACGCCGGCTGCTTTATTGGCGAAAATGTCGTGATTGGCGCCCGATGCGTTTTGTACCCCGGCGTTTATATCGGCCGCGACTGCCAGATCGGCGACGATTGTGTATTGTATCCGCATGCGGTTCTTTATCACGATGTACGAATGGGCGATCGGGTAATCGTGCATTCCTCGGCGGTGCTGGGCGCCGATGGTTTCGGATACCGCTTCCGTAACGGCCGCTTTGAAAAGATTCCACAGTTGGGGTGGGTAGCCATCGAAAGCGACTGCGAAATCGGGGCCTGCACGACCATCGACCGGGGAATGATCGGCGGAACCGTCATTGGCGAAGGAACGAAGCTCGACAACCTGGTGATGATTGGGCACAACTGCGAACTGGGCCAGCACAATGCGTTTGCGTCGCAGGTGGGGCTGGCCGGGTCAGTCACTTCAGGAGATCACGTCCGCTGCGCCGGACAGGTGGGAATCGCCGACCATGTGCATCTTGGTCGCGGTTGCACCCTGGGGGCTAAAGCGGGAGTACACAAGGACATTCCCGAGGGAGACACGCAAATCGGTTTCCCGTCGCGCCCTGAACAAGAGCAACTGCGCATCGTGATGGCGACAGGAAAAGTTCCGGAAATGAGAAAACGGCTTCGGGAGCTGGAAGCCCGCGTCGACCAGTTGACCCGGCTTGTCGAGCAATTAACCCTACACGCAACCTCACCGAGAGAGACCTGAAAAACGACGGGAGGACGACGGGCGGCCAAGCCCGATTTCCTTGAAGTAAGGCCCGAGTCGGCCATCATGCCACAATTGCCGAGACCAGATATTGCTGACCTTGAAGCCTACTTTCGACCACGACCGGCCCGATACGGCGCTGGAACCGCCGCTGGGCCTGTTGGCTGGCAGCGGTCGGTTTCCCATTGTGTTTGCGCAGGCCGCTCGTCGCCAGGGGCATCGCGTGTTCTGCGTCGGGGTCGAAGGAATGGCGTCAGAGGAATTGATGCCGTACTGCGACGAGTTTGTGACGGCGCGGCTGGCGCGAATTGGTCGTGGGATACGCTTGTTTCGCCGGGCCGGGGTCGAGCGGATCGTCATGGCCGGGAAAATCGAAAAAACCGTGCTCGTGCGTCCTTATCTGTTCTGGCGTGTGCTTCCTGACTGGCGAACGCTGCACATGTGGTTCCGCTATGCCACCCGCGACAAGAAGGACGACACGCTGCTTCTGGCCGTGATCCGCGAGTTTGAACGCGATCAGTTGACCTTCGATTCAGCCCTCGACTATTGCTCGGAGTTGCTCGTGAACCATGGATTTCTGACGCGTCGCAAACCCAGCCACACCCAGTGGAAGGATATCAACTTCGGCTGGGAGCTGGCCAAGGAGATGGGACGCCTCGACGTCGGACAAAGCGTGATGGTGAAAGACACCGCCATTTTGGCGATCGAGGCAATCGAAGGCACCGACAACTGCATTCGGCGCGCCGGAGAGCTGTGCCGCAAAGGGGGCTTTACCGTTGTCAAGGTTGCCAAGCCGCAGCAGGACATGCGGTTCGACGTACCGACGATTGGAATGCAAACGATTCACACGATGCACGAAGCCGGCGCGAAAGTACTGGCGATCGAAAGCGAAAAAACAATCGTCCTCGACCGGGATGCCGTTTTGCGGCTGGCCGATCAGTACGGAATTTCGATTGTGGCCCTGAATGCCCAGGAGATGCAACTGCGAATATCGGCATGAGAACAAGGCGGTTCCGGCAGGTTCTGACCCCGGGGGAAACCAAGTTGAAGTGTGTTCAGATCTTCCCGCAAGATCTGAAAAGACAGGGAGACCTGAGAGACCTCTCTGTTGCACAACAAGATCCTACCAAAAACTTCACTTCCCAATTCTCCCCTCGATCCCCCAACAGAATCAACGCCGGAACCGTCTTTTATTAATCTGCGAATTTCACCGGGGGTGTCATTTCGTATGCGTCAAGCCCCCTATTCTACAAGGTCATCGGCGTCTTCCCGCTCGCTGGTGCGGTTGACCCGGTTCGACGAACTCGATTCTTCGCCGACCTGTTCGACATCCAATGGATTAAAGACCGCGAGGGGCTCAGTGCGATCGGCCATTGGCTCAGTCGGCGGCGATCGGTCGGGGCCAAGGTGAACGCGGAACTTCTCTCCGGCAAACGACAATTGATCGCCCGGCAAGAGCGCCCCGCGAATGATTCGCTGGCCGTTTACTTTTGTTCCGTTGGTGCTGTCAAGATCGCGTACGAACAGCAATCCATCAGTCTTGGCAATAATGCAATGAATCTTCGAAACACTTTTGCGGTCGAGAACCAGATCGCAATGTTCTGCCTGCCTGCCGACGATCGTAACGTCTCTTTCGATTGTGATCGGTTCACCACCCTGAAGTGGAACAAGTTGGGCGAACACAGCGCTCCCTTTGATAAAAGTGCAATTGCCAAGCGCAAGCCAAGCTTCTTTCATCTCTAATCTGTTCGCGCAGATGGCCGTTGTCAAGACCGCTCGGGCAACCCCTTAAGAATGCGGACTGGCTTTAAGCAACCAGCGACGACTGTCGGGGAAAACCGGAAGATTCAGGCTCGAGTCGACCCGATCAACCAAGCTCCCGCGCGAGGGTGTCGGAAGTGAGATTCCAGTCACCCGGCGGTCGCCAGCGCCGCGACTGCGATCGAACCACCAAGGGCCGACTTGCATGGGCAATGTAAAATGTGGTGCAATCGGCCATAGGCCATAGTTGCAGGTGTTGCCGGGAACGCTATACTGTGACATTCGCCACAAATCACGGGCTCGTGGTGGAATTGGCAGACACACCAGCTTGAGGGGCTGGCGCTGGCAACAGCATGCAGGTTCAAGTCCTGTCGAGCCCATTTCGTGGTACTGTAAGGCGTGTCCGGCATGGCAATTGCCTTGCCGCAGGGCACGCCGTCTCATTTGATGGAGTCCTGCGGGGTCATGCGTGGCTTCGGTCAGGACCAAAGTGGCAATTATGGCGCAGAACTCCCCGGTTCCGAAAGCAACGGTCAGGCAAACGGAGTCGATCCCGGAGAGTCTCTCGAGTGCGCAGGAACGGGTGCTGGTTCTCGATTTCGGATCGCAAACGGCGCAGCTCATCGCCCGCCGCGTCCGCGAACAGAATGTCTTCTGTCAGCTCGTTCGGCACGACCTGCCGCTCGAGCGCATCCGTGAATTAAACCCCCGCGGACTGATTCTTTCGGGCGGACCCGCCAGCGTTTACGAAGCGGGGGCACCCCATCCTGACCCGCGACTTTTTGAATTGGAGATTCCCATTCTGGGAATTTGCTACGGCATGCAACTCGCCTGCCGAGCCTTGGGGAACGAGGTCTCGCCCGGCGATCATCGCGAGTTCGGCCGAACTCCGTGCCATCTGCTGGGTGCCAGCGATTTATTCCGCGGCGTGCCGCCCGATCTGGCCGTATGGATGAGTCACGGTGACCAGGTAAAGAACCTTTCGAACCAGTGGACGGCGCTGGCCAGCACCGACGACTGCCCGGCCGCAGCGGTCAAACACCATTCGCGGCCGATTTACGGCTTACAGTTTCATCCGGAAGTGACGCATTCGCAGTTCGGCGGGCAGTTGCTGGGAAATTTCGTGCGCGAGATCTGCGGCTGCC
>JAYTRB010000333.1:0-10810 GCA_043746425.1 Planctomycetia bacterium | reverse complement strand
AGGGTCACATAGTACCCGGCCGTCTGATAGCGGTACGAGCGGCACAGATTGAAAAGCTTCACGGCGCGCATGGCGCCATACTCGGGCCGCGTGAGGTATGCCCAGGCGTCGACCACCTCGACTCCGGGAATGTGAAACGGCCATTCCTTGACGTTATTGACGACGATAAGAATCGGCACGGAGTCCCTGTCGCTTGCGCGATTCGCGCGGTTCGATGATCAGCAGGTTGGCGTCATACGTCAGAATCCCCAGCAGGATGGAGCAGATGACGCGATCAATGCTGATCATGTACTGGTTGGTTTTCGAGAGCGGGTTTTTCTGCAGCGGGTCGGCGACCAGCACTTCACGGGTTTCTTTGTCATAGCCACACAAGAGGACAAAATGCCCCGCCGGCTTCCCCCGAATATCGTCCGGCTTGCCTTCGGGGCCATATTCTCGCGTATTGCCATACAGGTAGGTCGCGCTGAGACCCGTCAGAATGGGAATTTCGCGGTTGAGATACTTGCGGATGAGGGCGCTTGTCAGCTCTTCAAAGCGCAGCTCGCCGCCGCGTCTCAGGAATAAAAGGTACGCCTCGGTCGCCACTCGCAGTCGTTGCGAGTCCTTGTGCTCCAACTGCATTCGCAATCGATCGGCAATATCGATACCCGACCGGCTGAACCAGGTGGGGTCGAACATCTGCACATTGTACGTAAAGATACGGGCCGAATAATTGCGTGCCAGTGCGTGGTTGGCCAAAAGCACGTCGAGCGTTCCCCCGCCTTCGAGCATGGGCACTTCGGCCGTCACCCGTTCCAGCGGCAGTTTCTCGCCAAAATAGCGGTAGAGGGCGTGCAGGCACGTAGGCCCGCAGGTGAAATCATCGGGCTGCGGCAGGATTTCAACCCGCAACTTTGTCTCCATCCGAACGGTCTTCCTTGGGGAAGTTATCCCTTTCAATGATCCGCCGACAGCGCGCCATGCTAGCACGCATTGCCCCGCGAGTCACGCCTGGGGCAATCCAGACCCCAAAAGACATTCTTTATGCAGCGACGTGCAATAAAGCGTTTGCTGGGCGGAATCTTTCGACCGCCTCGCGCTGATTCGCCGGTAACTCTGGACCAATCGCTACGACCGACTGGCAGCCGCGGCGCTCTTTAAGTCAATGCCGCTGTCGCCTCTTGCATCCCTCAACGGCCTCCTCTACAGTGGAGAATCGGTTTTTGAGCCGTCGGACGTGCACCGGTGCGAGGAATTCTGGGCCGGCAGGCGCTTTCGACCAACAAAAATCGGCAATCCCGCGTACTCGTGTTTGGGATTATCACATCTTCCTCCCGTTTTTCGCTGTTTGTACTTTCCTCCGGGGATCTGTCGATGTCGAACGAAGTCGTCATTCAAACCCGCAACCTGACGAAAATCTACCGCGATTTCTGGGGGCGCAAGAAGGTTCGGGCGCTCAACTCGCTGAGCCTGGATGTGGTTAAGGGCGAGGTTTTTGGATTACTTGGGCCCAACGGCTCAGGAAAAACCACCACCCTCAAGTTGCTTCTGGGGCTGCTTTTCCCGACCGAGGGTGAAGTTACTATTCTCGGGAAATCCGCCTCCGACGTCACCAAAAATGAGCGTATCGGTTACCTGCCCGAAGAATCTTACCTGTATCGCTTTCTGAATGCCGAAGAGACGCTCGACTTTTACGGCCGGCTGTTCAACATGCCCGCCCATGTCCGCAAAGAGCGGGCCAAGAAGCTGATCGAACGGGTGGGTTTGACCAACGCCCGCCGTCGGCAGTTGAAGGAATATTCAAAGGGAATGACCCGCCGCATCGGACTGGCGCAGGCGCTGATCAACGAACCCGACCTGATTCTGCTCGACGAACCGACCAGCGGCCTCGACCCGCTCGGGTCGCGAGACATGAAAGACATGATTGTCAAGCTGAAGGAGGAAGGCAAGACGGTCGTTATGTGCAGTCACCTTCTGGCTGATGTGCAGGATGTGTGTGACCGCATCGCCATTCTCGACGGCGGCGAGTTGAAAGTTTTCGGCCGCGTGCAGGATCTGCTCAAAGACCAGGGAGTGACGCAAATCAAGACGTCGCAACTCTCTGAGGGGGTCATCAAAGAGGTCGAGGCCCTGCTGGCCAGTCGTGGCGCCAAGTTGCTCGAGGTCGACCATCCGACGACGAGCCTCGAAGATCTGTTCGTGAAAACCGTGCGCGATAGTGCGGCGCGACCCGGGCAGAGGTACGTGCCCCCGGCGCCGGGCAAGGTCTAGGCCGAATGCCAGCGATCTGATGCGTCGGCGGTTCATTTTTTTTCGGTTTCCGTTCCTGCCAGGTAGCTTATGTCGCTCACCTTCTTTCCAAAGCCGTTTGACCTTGGCGCCGACCTGAGACACTGGGCCATCGTTATGGTGGTTATTGTGGTCGTGTCGTTCTTGACGGCGATCGTCACTTCGATTCTAGCCCTGGGGTTCGCCGGACCGTTGCAGGTGCTGGCGCACATGATCGAGGGGTTCAAAGACTTGTTGGGAACGTCGCCACGGCGGTGCCTGGCGCTGACGCAATTGACGTTTCGCGAGGCTCTGCGGCGCAAGACGCTGTGGGTCTTCGCGGTTTTTGCCCTGCTGTTTCTGTTTGCCGGCTGGTTCATGTCTGATGTCACAGCCGATTCGCAGTTGCAGGTGAAGAACTACGTCAGCTTCGTTCTGCGAACGATCAGCTGGCTGATTCTGCCGGTGGCGCTGCTGTTGGCGTGCTGGGGACTGCCGGAAGACATTAAAGCCCGGTCGCTGCACACGGTGGTCACCAAACCTGTTCGTCGGCACGAAATCGTCATCGGACGAATTCTCGGATACAGCGCCATCGCAGGCCTGGTTCTGGCAGTCATGTCGGTGATCGGTATTCTCTGGATCAATCGCCAGTTGCCCGACGACATGCGCTCGCAACTGATCGCGCGCGTTCCGGTCTATGGCGACATTCGATTTGTCGACAACGATGGAAACGACAAAGACAATCAGGGCAACGTCCTGACGGCGGGGATCAATGTCGGCGATGAAGACATGTTCCGCAGTTTCATCGAGGGCAACACGAAGGCCAGCGCCATCTGGGAATTTTCAAAGCTCGAACCGAAGCGGTTTGACGACGGGGGACGGCTCAAGTTCGAATCGAGTTTTCAATCGTTCAGGACGTACAAAGGAAATATTGAGCGGCAGCTCATGTGCCAGTACACGCTCGTCAATCCGGCGAAGAAAATTCGTGTGCAGCTCAAGCCATTTGAAGTTCACGAGTTCCGTCGCAACGTCTATGACGTCGCCGAACAGAACAAAACGCTCGAAGACGTGAATCACAACAATGAGCCTGTCGACCTGTCAGCAGTAATCGAGGAGGGCACCTTGCAGGTCGAAGTGCGGTGCCTGTCGTCGGCCCAGTTTCTCGGAATGGCGCGCCCCGACTTGTTCATTCGCCTGCCAGATCATTCCTTTGCCGTCAGTTACTTCAAAAGCATCGTCAACATCGGCTTGATGATGGTGATGGTCGTTGTGCTGGGAGTGATGTCGGGCTGCTTCGCCAAAGGTCCGGTGGCGACGATGCTCACGGCCTTCGTCATACTGGTGGGATTGACCGCCCATGATTTCATGAAGACGCTCGTCACCGGAAAGGTGGCGTATAACCCGACCATTACGGTGCAGGGAACCGGGGTCATGGATTCGTTGTACCGCATTCCCAAGCACATGACCCCAGGCGTTGAACTTGACGATTCCTTTGGCGTACGG
Source organism: Planctomycetia bacterium (assembly GCA_043746425.1). Lineage (GTDB taxonomy): Bacteria > Planctomycetota > Planctomycetia > Planctomycetales > Planctomycetaceae > JACQFH01. Next base: position 7,060 of record JAYTRB010000333.1, on the reverse strand, counting down.
ATGATGAAGACGTTCGATAACATTGAACTGAACGGGCTGTGGGCCATTCAGCACGTGATTCCCGATTTTGCATCGTATGACACGAGCGAGTACGTGGCCAACGCCTTCGACGTCCCGTGGGCGGCGGCGATGCTTCCCAATCTGCTGGCCACCCTCGGTTATTGTTTTCCGTGGATTATCGTCGGTTATTTCAGTCTCCGTCTGCGCGAGTTGGAAGCGAAATGAGCAATTTGACATCACTGCAGCGCAAACTCATTTATCTGGGGGGGATCGTCCTTCTGCTGATTCCCATCACCTGGTTGGGATTGCCTCCCGAGCCGAAATCGGCCAAAAACGTCGAGGGAAGCCCGGGCGGTAAGCTCGCCCAGGAAAGGCTTCGGGGCGGACTGGGAGAATCTGACCTGGGAAACGTCGACCCCGCAAGTTCGACGATGAATCTGCTGTTGCTCGGGTTCAGAGGGGTGGCCACGAGCCGGCTCTGGATGAACGCGATTGAACAGCAGCGCAACAAAGACTGGGCGGCCCTGCGCGACTCGACGGAATCGATCATCCTGCTGCAGCCCCATTTTCTGAAGGTCTGGTATTTTCAGGGGTGGAATCTGGCGTACAACGTCTCTGCCGAATGGGACGCCGTCGCCGATCGCTGGTATTGGGTTAAAGAGGGCATCAAATTCTTCAAAAAAGGTCGCGACCGCAACGAGAAATACGCAGAACTGTACTGGTATATCGGCGATACGACCGGAAAAAAGATCGGCCGCAGCGACGAATGGAAGCAATTCCGCAGGTACTTTCGCGCGGATCCTGACGTGGCTCGTTTCAACGGGCGCCCCGATCCGGACGTCAATCCCAAGGGCATCGACAATTACAAGGAAGCCCGTGACTGGTTTCAGCGGGCCAACGATACGGTTGATCGGTACAAGATCGAACAGCACATCATGGCTCGCTATCTGTTCCGCGCGTACCCTGGCCGGGCTCTGTTCGACTTCGCCGCGACGCTGCAGCGCGAAGGGACGTTCGACGAAGTCGGCCGGGCTGCCTGGGCCGAAGGTTTCGAGGTCTGGACAACGAAATATGGAACAGAAGAGTTTGAATGTCCGCCACCCGTCAACAAGGTTAAGTTGGAACTTTCGTCGGAAGAGTTCAAGCGCCTTTTGACAGAGGATCTCAAAGAGCCGGAAGAACGCAATCGGGTGACGTTCTGGGTCGGGCGCTATCAGGACACCACCAATTATCGATTTTGGCGTACCAAATCGCAGATCGAATCTGAGCTGCAAATGTCCGAGGCACATCGCGCGATGTATGAAGCCGAGCAGGCATTTCATAAAGCCGATACGGCCCGAGCGATCGAGCTTTATCTTGTCGGAATGACGAAATACGAGAAGCTGCTCAACGAATACCCCGAGCTGAAGGAGGAGGACGAAACGATCGACGAGGGGCTGCTGGCTCAACTCGGCTGGCGGGAATGTATGGACCTCGAAGAGACGCCCATTCCCGACGAATATCCCCTTAAAGAAATGTGGGAGACTCATCCCCAGAAAAGGGAATTTCTCAAGGACGAATTCAATCGTCGGCGCCGCGCCAAGCGATGAGCGAAATTTTTCGGTGTCCAGAGTCAATCACGTTGCTGAGCGAATCCCGGTCGCGAGGCCTTTTGCCACAGCCTGTTATTCTCGCGCCATACTGACCGGAATCGTGTGCGTGCTCGCGCCGATCCGCACGGTCCAGACCCAATTCACGTTCGGCCCCAGCAGCGTGGCTGCCGTGCCACCGCCCGCGGCCAGATCCCAATTCAGGGTAATCGTTCCTGAGGCCCCGGCCGTAACGGTGCGCGAGGCGTCATCGCCGGTGATCTTCGCCTCCAGTGTCTTTCCCTGAGACGTGAGCGTCGCGCCCATGATGGCCGCGTCTTCTTTCGAGTCGTTTTTAATTTTCACGGCGCAGGAAACGGCGGCGGCCTCGGTCGAAGAAGACACACCATCCCATTCAAAGCGCACGTCCTTAATCATGACAGACCAGGTCGGGCTTTTCTTGCCCCCCGACCCGATCGGGCGATAGGTATAGGCAGAGCCGCATCCCGCCGCCGCAAATGCCGCAAAAAAAATTGCCCAGATCCACCCTCTCTGCATGCGCCGCATCGGTGACCCCTTCGGCATGTAAAGCCTCTCAATCAGTCTGACGTGCCGTCAGACAACCGCGAGCCAGCATAGCAGGAGTTCTCTTCAAGACAACTGAATCGGGAACTCGACAACCCCCACGGCGAACTGCCCTGATCGTCAGAAATAGAAGGGCCTGAGCCGCGGCATTGTCAGAATTCGAGCATGGCCCAGTAAAGTCGCTGGCGGTCGCCGGTGAGGCGCACGTGTTCGAGCATGACCCCCACGTCGGGTTTGATGAAGTCATTGAATTTATTGCGCCCGTTTACGTCGACCTTGAGCTTCTTCTGAAAATCAATGAGTCCCTCCCCGCGGGCAAGCCACAACCGCTGGTGCGTGGTGCGCGCCGTCACGTTAATTGTATTTCCAGGGGTGATGCGAGCCGTAACCGTCAAGGGATGCGGGGTCTGCTTGTCGTTGGCCCAATTGACCTTTTTGATATTGTCGGGCACACCCGAGAATTCCAGCCAGGAGAAGCGATTGTCGCTTTCGCGCAATGTTTTGGCGGTCACTTCCTTGGGCGGGGCGGGGCGCCGCAGCTTCGACATCCAGTCGAAGAACATGTGGATTTCGGCATAGAACGATTCGGGGCCGCACCCCCGGTATTCGCAGTAAATAAGGTCGAAGTTTTTGTCCATCATTTTTTGCAGCAGCAGCACGTTGCGCGCGATGAGATCGCGATCGAGGGCGCCGTTTACTGCGAACAGTGGCAGTTCACGAGCATTGTCGATATAGGGCTTGGCATAGCGATCGATCGCTCCTGAGATAGGAATGACCCCCGCGAACAAATGCGGATGCGAGAGCCCCATGTCCCAGGCCGCGTCGGCGCCCATCCCGTGCCCGGTTAGAAACACGCGGTCAGAATCGACATTGAACCGCTGCCGTGCGTCGCGCAGCGAATCGAGCACCATCTGATGCGATGCCGCGCCATAGTCATAGCCCTTTTCGCTCCCCTTCGCGATATATTCGGGAGCGATGGCAATGTATCCCTGGCGTTGCGATTGCCCCCCCCGGCCTTCTGGTCCGCTCCAGAACCCCACTAGCTCTTGCTGCGGGCTCCCGCGCTCGCTGTGCAGCGCAATCAACACGGGATAAACGTGATTGGGGTGATATTCATACGGCAGCGAGACCCAATACGCGACCGGCGGCCCTTCATTCGAGCCGGCGACCTGAATGCGCACGGTGCCTTCCGGAACTGCACCGGCAAGATCGAGCACGGGGGGAAGAAGCGGAATCATCTGGGCAATGCGCTCGGGCCCGACTCCTTCGAGCGCTTCGAGTTTCGCGAGAATCGCCTTCCGTTCGAGATCGGCAGCGGGGGCAGTCCGCAGGTATTCCAAGGCCAGGAAGCGGGCTTGCCACATTCGCAATGTCTGATCGATAACCGTCACGGCATTGGCCCCTCCTGCGACCCACCCTGAAAGAGCCAGAGCCAGTTTTTCTTCGGGCTTAAGCTGTGGATCGGCCGCAAACTTTGCGAAAGCATCGAGTCGGTTGAGCCCCGAATAGTCGAGCTTCTCTGCCAGTTCGGCCCGCAGCGGAGCGATTTCTTTCACGCGCGGGTCGTTCTTGAGTAATCCCTGTAGTTCTCCCAGTTGAGCCAGCATCTGTTCGCCCCGCTCGCGCGCTTGTTCGTACTCGTTCGTAATCTCGCGGACCTCCCGCAGCAGAGGCGCTTCGACGTTCTCAATCGGAAAGCTTTTGGATGCCTCGTAGACAAACTGATGCTGGCCTGCTGCTGCGCGCAGCTTCAACTCGCTCAGAATCTCCTGCGCGACGGCCTGTGTCAGGCGAATTTTTACCTGACTGATCATGGGCCCCAGCGTCGGAAAGTCGCGTTCGATTTCCTCAAGTTCGCGGCGGGCTTGTTCGTAGAGCTCGGCCTCGATGTAGAACCGGGCGATCTTCAGCCGGTCGTCGGAGTCATTCATTCGCGTCACGCTGGCATTTTTCAGCATGGCATCCAGCACGTCCACGGGCACAGACGTGGTGGCCATTGCCGTATCCCACGAAAAATTGAGCGCGGTGATCTTTAAGCACTGCGGGGTAATCTCAGTCACCCCTTGAATCACTGGCGTCTCGCCAGAGGCCGTATTCAAGATGACGGTCCGCCGGCCAAAGGCATCGAATGGCCCTGGCTTCTCAACAAAACCCTGGACCGCTTGAATGACGAAACCGCTTCCCTTCTGTTTGATCTGCTTCAGCTTGAACCCCTCGTGTCGCGACAGAACCACGTCTTTGTTGATTTCGTCGCGCCGTCGGGTCGGAATGAAATATCGCTTCAGTGAATTGGTGATCATCAAGACGGGGTAGTTGATGATGGCGTCAGGATCGACATTCTTTTTGGGAGGCTTGACGACCATCGTCTCAAGATCGGTGGGAACTCCCCGTAACTCGAGCCCGTTCGTGAGCTTGATTTTCAACTCGGCCGCATCGGCGAGCCGCCGAGCGCCTGGCGCCGCAGGCTGACCCAGAAGCAGTGTCGCAAGCAAAGCCAGCCGGCAGCAAATCCGTCGTCGTTGGGCCATGGAAAAGTCCTCCCGCGGCAGCGTGTCCATCTGAAATCTGACCGTCAGGCTGCATCATAGGCAGATCGTCAATCGGCAGCCACAGCAGCCCAGGCTACTGCCCTCTGTCAGAGAATCTTCGATGCGCGAATGCTGCTGACTGCCCCATTTGATGGGAGCGACCCGGCGAACCCATCGGGGCACGACTGGTGGAAAGAGAGGTTGAGAATGATGCGCCACGCCGGCTGGATGAAATCCTGCCGCGGCGAATGTAGAATGCAGGCCGCCATGGCTGATGTGCAACGTGCACACGTTTGGCTCCAACGGCGTAATCTGACATCATCCTCTCCGACAATTCAGGCAGGTCATTATGGGATTCATCAATATTCAGGAGTATCAAGCGATCGAGCCTGTGCCCGGGTGCCGGATGCGTACTCCTTTTGGTGCAAATCTGATGCTGTCATACCTTGAAATGGATGACGGCGCCGAAGTGCCGCTGCATTCACATCCGCACGAACAGGGGGGAATGCTGATCAAGGGGATGCTGGAACTGACGATCGGCGACGAAACGCGGCGGGTCGAGCCAGGGGCGATGTTCCTGATTCCTTCAGGTGTGCCACACAAGGCTGTGGCCGTCGGCGGACCGGTCGTCGTGCTCGACGTCTTCAGCCCGGTGCGCGAAGACTACGCCGAATTAGCCAACCGGTATATTCCGAATCGGTAGCTCGTCGATGGCCAGCCGTTCGTCTCTGAGGAAGCTTCGGCGGGCGTTTTTTCGACGCCCGGCGAAAGAACTGGCCCGCGACCTGATCGGGACAATTCTCGTCCGCCGGTTTCGCGGTAGGACATTACGGGCACGCATCGTCGAAACCGAAGCCTACGTTGGTTCACACGATCTGGCATGCCATGCTTCGAAAGGACGCACGGGGCGGACCGAAATTCTGTTCGGCCCCGCTGGACGGGCCTATGTCTACCTGATCTATGGCATGTACGACATGCTTAACATCGTCGCCAGCAAAAAGGAAGATCCTCAATGCGTGCTCATTCGCGGGGCCATTCCGCTCGATGACTGGAAGTCCGACCTTTCCGGTCCTGGAAAACTGACTCGTGCTCTGCGGATTACCCGTGCGCAAAATGGACTTGACCTGACGGGCAGCCAATTGTTTTTGCAGGAAGATCGCGCCTTTCAGCCGCAGATTGTCGCGACGAAGCGCATCGGAATTGATTATGCACAGGAATGGACAGATGCACTCCTCCGCTTTGTCGATGCGCAGCGCGGCATCCGATCAGACCGTCGGTAGAAGTCATCGCCCGATACCGAACGATGATGTGCGGTGAGACTGCAACAATTTGTCACGCGAGGCGCACGCTATACGTGAAGAAACTTCGCCAGTCGGTCGCAGCCGGCCTCAAGAACTTCAAGGCCCGTGGCAAATGAGAGCCGCACGAAGCCCGGCGCTCCGAAGGCATCGCCCGAGACAAGCGCCACGTGGGCCTCTTCCAGCAGGGCCCCGCAGAAGTCGGTCGAATTGTTGACGATGGTTCCCTTCCCGAGCGGTTTGCCGAAGTACGGGCTGACGTTGAAGAACGCGTAAAATGCTCCTCCGGGATCGGGCAGACTGATTCCAGGAAGCGCGCGGATTCGACCAAGCGTGTATGCCCGGCGGCGGCCAAATTCATTCCGCATCGTTTCGACACAGTCTTGCGGACCGTTGAGCGCGGCGATCGCCGCGTACTGGCTGATGCTGCACGGGTTCGACGTTTCCTGGCTTTGCAGATTGTCCATGGCCGCCGTCAATTCCTGAGGGGCGAGTGTCCAGCCGATTCGCCAGCCCGTCATCGCATAGGCTTTGCTGACGCCGCTGATGATGATCGTCCGGTCGGCGATGCCCCCCAGCAACGTGGCGAAACTGCGAAACGGTTCATCGGTATACAACAGCTTTTCGTAAATCTCATCGGAGCAGACATAGACATTGCGTCGGACTGCCACGCGGGCCAGGGCTTCGAGTCCGGCGGCAGAGTAAGTGGCGCCTGTCGGGTTGCATGGCGAGTTGAGCAGCAGCAGTTTTGTGCGCGGCGTAATCGCCTGTTCAAACTGTTCGGCCGAAAGGCGGAAGCCGCTTCCTTCAGTCGTCGAGACGATGACGGGAGTCGCGCCGGCCAGCTCGACCAGCGCTTCGTAGCTGACCCAGTAGGGCGCGGGAATGATGACCTCATCGCCGGGACCGCACAAGGCTGTGAGCAGGTTGTGAATCGAGTGCTTGGCGCCGTTGGAAACGACGACCTGACTGGGCTCGTAGTGTAAATGGTGATCGCGCTCGTAGGCTGCGCAGATCGCCTTTTTGAGCTCTGGAATTCCGCCCGACGGAGTGTAATGTGTATGCCCCGCCTGCATCGCCA
>JAYTRB010000332.1:0-2733 GCA_043746425.1 Planctomycetia bacterium | reverse complement strand
GCGAAGGCGCATTGCTTAGGCAGGGAATCGGCAAGACCCGGCTGGCCGGTATCGTTTTCTGAACGCAGGGCAAGCCGACAGCTTGCGGCTCTGGGGCTTAAACCTTAGAATTCGGTCGCAGGCGGCGCGTCCGCCGCCCAACTTATGATGACCGCCACCGCCATTGAATTGATATCCATTCTATTTCTGGTGGTGGCGAACGGCTTCTTTGTCGCGGCCGAGTTCGCGCTCGTCAAAGTTCGCGTCAGTCAGATCGAACAACTCTCGATTCAAGGATCGTTTCCTGCCCGGGCCGCGCGGAATATTCTGGGCCACCTCGACGCCTATCTTTCGGCCTGCCAGCTGGGGATTACACTGGCCAGTCTCGCACTCGGGTGGGTCGGTGAAAATGTCGGAATGAAGATCCTCAGCCCGGCCTTTGCGGCAATGGGTCTAAACGAGCCTCCCCGGTATCTGGCAGTGCCTCTGGTGTTTGTCCTGATTACCTTTTTGCATATTGCGCTGGGCGAACAGGCGCCGAAGATCATGGCGATTCGCGCTGCCAAACCGACGGCCCTTTTCGTGGCCCTGCCCCTCACACTCTTTTACAAGATCTTGTGGCCTTTCATCTGGGTGCTGCACACGGCCAGCAACCTGTTGCTGCGATTGATCGGCGTGCGAGCCGTCCCTCCCGGCGAACAAATGCCGACCGAAGAAGAGCTGCGACTGATTCTGGCCGAATCGGCTGCCGGAGGCGGGCTCAGCCGCCGCGAGCGGCTGATGATGGAGAACGTGCTCGATCTCGAAGAAAAGGTGACCCGCCAGGTCATGGTTCCGCGGCGCGACATCGTTTTTTTGAATACGCGCCGCTCGGCCCAGGAAAATCTGAATGTCATTGCTGAATCGCAATACACGCGATTTCCGCTGTGCGATGGCGACCTCGACCGGGTAATTGGCATGGTTCACACCAAAGACGTGCTGGCGGTGATTGCCACAGCCAATCCCCTGCCGCCGCTGACGAAGCTTCAAAGGAAGATTCCATTTCTTCCGGAAACCATGCGTCTGGACGTATTGCTGCGCGAATTCCAGCGCAACCGCACCCATGTGGCGATGCTGGTCGACGAATACGGCACCGTTTCGGGAATGGTAACTTTTGAAGACGTGCTGGAAGAACTCGTGGGGCCGATTCAGGATGAATTCGATCGCGAACTGCCGATGATCATCCGCCGCAATAACGGCCGATTTCTCGTCGACGCGCTTTGTCCGCTCGACGATTTAATCGAGCAATGCCACATTGAACTTCCCGAGGTCACGTCGGACACGACAGGGGGGCTGATCGTCGAATTACTCGGACATATTCCGCAGCCCGGCGAAAAGATACGACTTGGGCGGCACGAATTGACGGTGCTCGACGCTGAACCGACCCGTGTTCGCCGGGTGGAAGTGCAGGAACTCGAGCCAGACCAGAATGACCCAGCCACGCCGCGCGATGCTGGCGATGCATCGCGCGGCGAGTCAGGTTTGGAATCGGCTGAGCCGACCGGCCAGTCAGTTTGAGCAACTCTTCTTTCGCTGTGCGATCTCAGACTGATTAAGCCTTACGATCGGCCTGAGAGCGACGGCGCCGCACGGCCAACAACCCCAGAAGGACCGAACCGGTGCCCAGGAGAGCCATCGACGAGGGTTCGGGGACGGCATTCCCAAAATAAGATACGCCAGAGAGCGAACCTGCGAAATCGCCGTTGGACGGAAAGGGATGCCCCCCGATCGACACGTACGAAACTTGATAGTCGTCGGCGCCTCCTGAACCAAAGTTGGCGAATCCATTGCTGGCGGCGCCTCCCACACTTGCCAATCCGAAAAACTTGCCCAAAGCATTGACAAGATTCTGGCTATTGCTATTGGCAAGCAGGTTGGCCCGAGTGGGGGTCGTGAAGGCCGTTTGATTGATGACTCCGAAGATCTGGTCCGGCGAAGCCGCCGTTGAGCCGTCTACGGAGATAAATCGATTCTGGGTTCCCAACGCGGTTTCAGCCGGCCCGGGGTCAGTACTGGTCGTGAAGAGCAAGCGAGTCTGATCCTCTGCGGGGGTGGCAGAATTCAGCGTGCTGGTATTGACGCTGGATGCCGGAAATGCCGGAAAGGGTCCGAGATCGAACCCGCTCCCCGTCGCAATATCGGTGGGAGTAGCCACGCTCGCGGAATATACAAGACTCGACGACAACGCAGAATCGGTGGCGGCGACTCCGCCGCTTCCCGTGATCCCTTTGATCCAAGTTGAGGGATTTGCCGGAACGAAGCCCGTCCCCTGCTGCCAAATACCGAAGCCCCCACTGGTAAATTGTACCGATCCAGTACCCAGCCCGCTGGAGATGACATGCCCGTCAAGAGCGAAGCCTACAACCAGGATGCTTGGGGTATTGCCCGGACCATTGACACCATTGGGAGCGCCCGACTTGGTCTGCAATGCATTGATCTCGATGACCCCAACCGACCGCACTAAGCCAAGCGTTGTATTATAAGTATTGACGAACACCTGCCCATTGCCTTCGGTAACTTGCGTCACTCCAGTGATAGGAGCCGACTGAGCCGGCGACAAGACCCTCACGTCCATTGTCGCCGTCTGCGTAAAAAATGTTGCCTGCGCAGAATTCCCGACGAGGAACCCTGAGGCAACTGTAGCCATTGTGACGAATCTCATGGCCGATAAATGCATGTTACGTCCTTTCACAATCGTGGTGTTAGTCAAGCCAT
>JAYTRB010000331.1:0-6296 GCA_043746425.1 Planctomycetia bacterium | reverse complement strand
GGTTCGTCGTCGCACACGGTTATGATTCGGGCTGGACGACAAATCTTCCTCTGGCCGATTTTCTTGCAGCAGACGCGTTGATTGCCGACCTGCACGACGGCGAGCCGCTGACCGCCGACCATGGTGGCCCGTGTCGGCTTATCATTCCGCAACTTTACGCCTGGAAAAGCGCCAAGTGGCTCAGAGCGCTCGAGTTTGTTGCCGAAGATCGCCCCGGATACTGGGAGCAAGGGGGCTATCACAATCACGGCGACCCCTGGGTGCAAAACAGCCATCATCCTGACGGCGAGCGATTCACCGTCAAGGAACAATGACGGCGCGTAACGGCTCTGCGCGATTCGCTGACGACAACAACCAGCTGTGGCGGCCCCGAAGACTATTTAACGATCAGATTCTTTAACCGGCATTCCCAGCGGCTTGCGCCAATGGAATCGCAATTGTTACCGTGAAGGTTCCTTCCACAATCTGCGCGGCGATCGAACCACCGAGAATTTCGATGATTTTTCGGCAAAGGGAAAGACCCACACCGCATCGCAGGCCCGCTTCAGAGCGGGCTTCGTCGCCGCGCCAGAACCGGTCGAAAACGCGAACGACGTCAGCGGGGTTCAAACGACAACCTGAATTGGCGATGGAGATGACATATTGTGTGCTGTCGGCAGCAGTTGTAATTTGAATCCAGCCCGCTTCATTGGTGTATGTAACGCCGTTATCGAACAGGTTCGTCAGCACCACCCGCATTTTCTCTTTGTCGATGCAAATTGTCCCCTCCGACTTTAATCTCCACTCCACGCGGAGCTGCTTCTGACTGGCCCGAACTTCAAACGGCAACCAGCAATCTCGCAGGAATGCGGCCATTTCAATCGGTTCAGACTGAGCCGTCAACTGGCGGGCGTCGGCTCGGGCCAAGGTGAGCAGATTGTTCACCATCGCGTGCATTGCCTGAGTGATTCGCAGACACTTTTGGATGATGTCCTGATACATCTGCGGATCGCGCGGCCGCGACGCGCAGACTTCGAGCGCGGTTTCAAGTCCCGCCAGTGGAGTGCGCAACTCATGAGCCGCGTCGGCGGTAAACGATTTTTCGCGGGCCATTGCTTCGTCGAGGCGGCCCAACAGGTCATTCAGTCGATGTACCACGGGCACGACTTCATCCGGACATCCCTCCAGTGCAATTCGCCGTGAGAGCTCCGAAACGCCAACTCGTTCGATCGATTGCGCCAGCGTCTGCAGAGGCCGCAATTCGTGTTGAACGACGCCGCTCGTCAGGGCGATGCTTATCAGCGCCGCAGCCAGAGTCACGGCCAGCAGCATCCAGCGCAAGGTGCCCAGCGTGCCCTCGAGTTCGGTGGTCTGGCGGGCGACGCCCAATGTTAAAAAAGGACGCTCTATGGAATCGTTTGACGGCTCGTCCTCTTGATGATCGTCTTCATATTGAGGCTGAAATACGAGGGAAACTTCCCGACCGGCACGGCCATTTGGTAGAACGACAAAAGCATGCGTCGGGCCAGGAACGGCCCCGGAATTAAGATCGAGATCGCGGCCCGTCAGCGAGGGCGATCGCGCGACGCAGTGGCTTTCACTGTTCCAGATTTGAAAGAAATGTGGACGTTCGGCCGTCGAATATTCAGGGAAAATGGCCAAATCCAGCTCGACGTTTACCTGCTCGCCAATCTGTTCGACATGCGATGCCAGGGCGCGAGCTTCCAGGAGCAGTGCGGCGTCGATTTCGGCCAATAACGCGGTTCGCATGAGAATATAAAGCGCCAGCGCTGCCACGACAAAAGTGAGCAGCAGTACGCCGGTGGTGCGGTATAACAAACGAGCGCGAAGCGACCGCATCAAGAAACCTCCCCCAGCATGTAGCCGTGGCCGCGACGGGTATGGATGAGCGGCGGTAGGTGCGGTCGTTCGATCTTTTTTCGCAGCAGGCGGATAAAGGCGTCGACCACATTGCTCTCGGCCGACGAATTAAAATCGTAGACGTGTTCCCAGATGTCGGTGCGCGAAACGATTTCTCCCGTGCGCACCGCAAGGAACTCAAGGAGCGCATATTCCCGCGCGCTCAGTTCGATGATCGCGCCGTCGCGATGCACCGAACGGGTGGTAGTGTCGATCGTCATATCGGCCACCTGCATTAACGGCGACTTGGCATTATACCGGCGACGAACCAAAGCCCGTACGCGTGCCAGAAGTTCGGCGAAAACGAACGGCTTTACGAGATAATCATCGGCCCCGGTATTCAATCCCGCGACACGGTCGGTTGCTGTGTCGCGGGCCGTTAGAATCAGGACATGCGTCGTTCTTTTTGCGGCCCGCAGCCGCTTGAGCAGCGTCAGCCCGTCGAGTTGTGGAAGCATCAGATCGAGAATGATGACGTCGTAATCGTTTGACTGCGCGTACCACAACCCCGTCGCGCCTTCGGCCGCTTCGTCAACAGCAAAGCCGGCTTCCCGCAGCCCCAGCGCGATTGACTCTCGCAAAATCTCGAAGTCTTCAACAACCAGTACGCGCATGAGTGCCAGTCAGCAAAATGCCGGAACAGCGAAACTACACCCCGGCAGCAATCAAGCAGCCGGGGTGTAGCGAATCGTTAGCGGGGTAACTCATTTGAAAATCCGATCGACTTCGACGGGCCAGAAAGCCCGACCGAAACGCGTCCCGACGACTAATCGTCATCATCCTCGTCGCCATTGGTCTCTTTCTCACCGTCTTCCTCTTCTTCCTCGTCCAGAGCCTTCGAAATCAACATCCCATCCTCAGCCACCAGAATCTCGTAGTTTTTGCCGTCGATCTTTACATCCGCTTCATAGACCGGCTTTCCGTCGCGAGATTCCTTGTCGACTTTGTCGATTGCCGCCCCGAGAGCTTCGCGCTTCAACGTCATTTGGACGGCAGCGGGACAATCCAGAAGTTTAACGGCAACCTCGGCGGCTTCTTTCAGTTTCTTTTCCTGCAAAATGCCATCAGCGCCAACTTCGATTTCATAAATCCGGCCATCGATCTTTACCTCGGCTTCGTAGGTCGTATCGCCGTCTTCGACATCCTTTTTCACGTTTTCGATTTTTGCGCTGCCGGCTTCGCGTTGCAAGGTCTTCTGGACAGCGGCGGGGGCCTCCGAAAACTTAATTTCAACTTCCTCATCCTTTTCTTCGAGTTTCTTCTCGAGCAGAGTGCCATCTTCGGCCACCTCAATGTTGTAGCTCTTGCCGTTGATCTTCACTTCGGCCTCATAGACCGTTTTTCCATTTTCAGACTCTTTCGTCACATCGTCGATTGTTGCCCCGCGAGATTCCTCTTGCAAGGTCTTTTGAACGGCCGCCGGGACGTCGACGAATTTGACGGTCACTTCTTTTTCGTGTTCCTCAAATGCCGCGGCTGTGCCAAATGCACCAGCAACAACGGCCAAAGAAAACATCCAGCGTTTGTACATAATCAAGTTCCTTATTCTCAGAAAAGTGACGCGATGGACTTTTGCCAGCCGTAACTGTGCGACAAGCGTGTGTGGGCAGTATACAGAGGGAACATGAAACGACCGTGAAAGACTCGATGACAGCGCACGAAAAATGGCGGCCAGATTGATCCTTCTTGTCGGGATTGCGTTTTAGAAGTGGGCATCGGCACGATTGCATTCGGGCGACGACCAACGACCTCGAATCCGGATCGATCGAAATCGATTCTGATTGCAGACCGGGCAGCCCTATGCAAGTTCTATAGGCGGAATCGTCATGGAATTCAGACGTAAAGCATACTCGACGTTTTGATCAGGAAATAGAAATCGATGATAACTGGCTTTTTAATAAGGACTTCTGGCCGAATCCATTTGTCGTCTGAAACCTTGGGCGGGTTCGGCACACAATCTGCATTACAATCGCGAACAAAGTCGTGGCCGAGTGTCGCGACTTCCCCACCCCATGCAGCCCCTTGCCAAAGGAACGTGTGAAGATGGTCAATGTGATCGAAGACGCACTGGATTTGGAACACAGGATTCTCGAACGTATTGCAGATCGCGTGCGCGACTTGCGCGTGATCCGCATCGATGGTCGGTTTATTCTGGAAGGGCGGACCACATCGTTTCACGCCAAACAATTGGCCACTCACGCGGCCTTGGAGTTTGCGCCCGCTGTTGACTTGGTTAATGCGATTCAGGTGAGCCCGAAAAACTGCGATTGCCATCTTTCGCCGATCCGGAGATATTGAGTACCATCATGGGTCAACATCGGGCCAGAAATCGGGAATTGTCCGTCATTTCTTCTCCGCGACTATTGCATTTTGAAATGAGCGGCGCTGCGTTGATTGTGGCTCCTCAGGGAGACTGCAGCAGTCTCGAAATCGATATTCTTCACGCAGAGTTGCAAGAGATTCTCGAACAGATCGCCACAAATTCAGTGGTCGGGCTGGTGGTTGATCTTGAGCGCGCACCATATTTCGGTTCGACGATGCTCGGCGCCTTGATTCGGTTGTGGCGCTCGATGTCATTAATGCGCGGCCGATTGGCATTGTGCAATGTCTCGGCCGCCGAGCGCGACGTGCTCAATGCAACCCGGCTAGATCAGGTGTGGGACATTTATCCGACGCGGAGTGCAGCCTTGGAAGCCTTTCGACCGGCTGCGAAATCGTAGTGTCGGCCGATCGGTTGAATGGGCGACCCGTCAAACCGCGTTTCTGTGCTTGCCGCTCTCTGTGCTTGCGGTTCAAGGGTGAGGCCAGCGTAATGGGCCGAAGACTCTTTGACTGACTGCGAGGCACAACGCAGAGTTCCCAGTCTGTGTGCTTTGAAAACAGGCCCACGCTCTTCCTCTTGACAGAAAAGCGATCGCTGCGTATCCCCTTCACACGCCCTTCCACCAATCGCCGAACTCTCTCGGATTTCCGTCCTGCCTGCCGAGCGCAGGCTCCTATTCCTGCGGGACTGAATCAAACGTGCGTCAGAGACTTTTTCAAATCATGCTATGCGGCATCCTGGGGGCGCAGGTGGTTGGCTGCGCATCGCCGCTTTCGGGGCTGCGAGCCGCTTTCCGAGATTTTGAACAGTCCCATGTGTTTCAGCCGAATCCGTACCCGGCGGGAGACTGGTCGCCAGCGGCCTTCGAGTTTGAAGACGTCTGGTTCACGGCAGCTGACGGAACCCGATTGAACGGTTGGTATTACCCACATGAGAAAGCGGTTGGTATCGCGCTTTTTGCACACGGGAATGGCGGCAATCTCACCCATTGCGCCGAAATACTTCGGAGCCTGCACAACCGTCATCGCCTATCAATCATGGCCTTTGACTATCGCGGCTATGGAAAAAGCGAAGGCACGCCCGTCGAAGAGGGAATTCTGCAGGACGCCATCGCCGCCCGGCAATGGCTGGAGCAGCGTGAGAGAATTGCGGCGACTGACGTGATTCTGGTGGGCCAGTCTCTGGGCGGGGGCATCATGGTCGATCTGGCCGCGAATGACAACGCCCGGGGGCTTGTTCTTATCAGCACGTTTACCTCGCTGCCCGACGTGGCGGCACATCACTATCCGCTGCTGCCGTCGCGAAGCCTCATGCACAACCGGTTCGATTCAATCGCCAAGATCGGCGATTTTCATGGCCGTTTGCTGCAAGTGCATGGCGACAAAGACCGCACCGTTCCTCTGGAGCAGGCGCAGCGGCTGTTCGCCGCCGCGAATGAGCCAAAACGGTTCGTCGCCAATCATGGCGGCGACCATAATGACCGATTATCGGAGGAGTTTCACAAGGCGTTCGAAGAGTTCCTGGCGTCGTTGCCGCCGGTACATCGGCAACCCCCCCCACCCCGCTGGCGCTCGACGCAGGTGGCCGAATGAGAGAGAGTCGTTATAATGCCGCCGACAACTCCCTGACTCATCGAGAGCACCCGCATGGCCGAAAACCCGGTCCCGTTTTACGACATTCCCTATCGCCGCCTTTTTCCCTGGCTGCATTTGACGCGCGCCTTCTGGATCGCCGCCGATTTGCGAAAGTTGATCCTGGCCAGCATCGCGCTGATGCTGGTCTCGGCAGGCTCATTGGCGTTCGATGACCTGCTTCCGTTCAGTCGTCCGGAAAGCAATGAAGTCGCTGCCGCGCGCAATGCCGAGCGCTGGCCCTGGCAGCAATCGCTGGGATACGATCTGTGGCACGGAGGCGACGGGCCGGCAGAACTGAGGGGCGCACTTTATGATCCGCGCAATACCCTGCTGCGTATCTCTTCGAATTGGCAGATCGTGCTGCTTCCTTTTCGAAAAATCGTCGAGCCTGCCGCCTGTCTCTTTCGTGGTAATGCCTCTCCCGCGCAACTGGCCGATGC
>JAYTRB010000330.1:0-5932 GCA_043746425.1 Planctomycetia bacterium | reverse complement strand
AGCATGATGTTGCCGGTATCGAAGTGGACCCGCAGATACTCGCTGTGAAATGAATCGCAGAAGGTGATCATCTCACCGGGTGTCATCAGGTAGCCATTGAAGAAAATGTTCTCGATGTTCATGGACACGCCAAGTTTTTCAGCCTGAGGGAGCAGCTTGGCGACGGCCTCGCGCGCCCGGCGATCGCAAACGTCGTTGGGCACCGGCTCATAATCGGTGCGCCAGGGGATGTGGACCGCACCTGGAACGACCAGCAGGTTTTCGGTTCCCAGATCGTGGGCCGCCTGGGTCATTTTTGACGCGAGTTCAAGGGCTCGCGCTCGTTTTTCTGGATCATTACTCGTCAGAGGATAGGGCCAGAACAGAAACGAGCAAAGCCCGCTGATGTCGATGCCGATCTTCTCGGCCATTTTGCGGACCGCGTGCAATTCTTTCGTGCCGGCCTTGGGCGACAAATCGTTATCAAGATCGTAATTCAGTTCGATTCCGTCAAACCCGGCGTCTTTGGCCAGTTGCAGACATTGCTCGAGGGTCATCTTCTCGGGGTATGGGAAAGCCCAGAGGTTGATGGACTTTTTCATATTGTAGCGCTTGGCCGCGCGCGCGGTTGGGGCCGGACTCGATTCGTTCGCCGCGGCGGCGAACGCCGCCCCACTCGTACCGGCCCCGAGCGCCGCTGCTCCCCCGGCCGCCGCGAGAGCCGAACTGATTGCTGTGCGTCGGGTGACACGAGTGGAACCAGAGTTCTCGCTGGAATCGTTCATGATTCGTCTGCTCTCGATCGAAATTTGGATTCAAACCGAAATGCGTATTTTTTTAGAACTCGCTGAACGAGAGAGCTTTGAGTTTTCACTCAAAGGCAAGAAATGGACAGAAGAATTGACGACAAACAAATTTGGCATGCAGGGCAATACGCCCCATTCGTTCTGCTACGACCATCAATCTGTGACCAAAGCGAAAGCACTCGACAGAGTTGCCACAAATGACAATTGATGTCCCGAATTCTGATGATTTTCCCTGCGGTGCAATCCATAATCGAACTTACAGTCTTCCCTCTTGTCGAAACCAGTCGATGGTGTCTCGCATGCCTTCTCGAAACGTAACACGGGGATTGTAACCCAATTCTCGCCGCACCTTCGCGATGCTGAAATCGAGATTCAGCCCGAGAAACTTGAAACGGGCATTCGACAGCAGCGGCGCCTCTTTCTTTCCCAGGAGGCGGTACAGCTTCTCGCTGACAGTCGTGAGGAATCGAGCCACACCTAGAGGCACAGCAGACTGCGGCAGCTTGTAACCCGCCAGCGTCGCCACCTCAGAGATGAAACCTCGCTTGCTGACCGGATCGCCGTCGGTGACGTTGAAGATCGAACCGATGGTCTGTGGTTTTGCGAGGACGTCGAAAATCACATCCACCAGATTGCCGACGAATGTGTTATTCATGAGCTGTTCGCCCGATCCGAAATATTTTACCTGGCCGGCTTTGAGCCGCACCAGCAGTTTGGGAAGCACGGTACGATCGCGGGGGCCGTATATGAATCCCGGCCGAACGATCGTCGCGGGAAGTTTCTGCTCGCGAATGTGTCGCAAAACGAGCTGCTCAGCCTCGACCTTGGTGAGCGTGTAACCATCCATGCCGGTCGTGCTGGGTTCGACCGTTTCGTCGGTGCCGTAATGATCGCGACCTTCGTACACGCCAAGCGAGCTGATATGGACGAAATGCCGGAGCACGCCGGCCGATTCGACGGCCTGCAACAGAGCTCCGAGCCCGCGGACATTGATCGACCGATACTCGTCGAGTGGCCCCCAATCGCCGACTTTCGCGGCACAATGCACAACAAGGGTCGCGCCGGCAGCAGCCCGAATCAGAGAAGCCGGGTCGGTCAGTTCGCCCTCGACCTTTTCAATACCCCACTGGTCGAGAAGTCGCATGTCGCTGGAGCTGCGAACGAGTGCGCGGGCGCGCAACCCGATCGCGTGCGCGCGCTCTGCGACATGGCTGCCGACCAATCCCGTGGCCCCGGTGATCAGAAGCAAATCATCTGGCAGTGGGATGGGTCGTCTCCTGGCTCAAAATCAGAATGCGATTCAACGTTTTATGTGATAGAACTCGCGATCAAAGATTGCAACACCGCCGCCACGTTTCGGGCTGCATCCGGCCGGGCGAGCCGCAACGATGCTTCACGCATTGCCGCCAGCCGAACAGCGTCATCGACAAGCGCCGCGAGTGTTGCCGCGAGCTTTGCTGACGTCTGCCATGATGTCTGTTCATGCTCGACCACCACGGCTGCCCCGGCCGCGGCGATCGCCCGCGCGTTGGCAAGCTGGTGATTGTCGGCCGCGTGGGGGTACGGAAGCAGCACGGCGGGCAATCCCGCGCAGGCCAGCTCGGCCAGCGTGGTCGCCCCTGCGCGCCCGACGACGATTGCGGCTTGCGAATACCATTCGGAAAGGTCATCGAAGAACGATTCAACGACATGCAGGAGCCCGCAGTTGTCGTAGATTTTGAGAATCGCATCATGTTGTCCGGGGCCAGTCTGATGGACAATTCGCCAACCTTTCAAGGGCGGTGAGGTTTGACTGAGCATCCCCACCACCGCCTCGTTCAGACTCTCTGCGCCTTGACTTCCTCCAAGAACAAGCAGTGTCGGCGGTGTTGCGGAGACGAGAACGTCTCTCCGCCGATGGAGAGAGGCCACGCCCGGTCGAACGGGGTTGCCGGTGTGGACGACGCGGGCACTCGCAGGCAGTCTCGAAGCCGTGTCTTTGAATGCGACGCAAACCGCACCTGCCCAGCGACTGACGAAGCGGGTCGCCCGACCGGGAATCGTGTTTTGCTCCAGGATGATCGTGGGAATTCGCCGCCGAATCGCTGCCAGCACGGTGGGAACGCTCGCGAAACCTCCCAAACCGATGACCGCGCACGGTCGTTCGGCGTCGAGCATCTTCAAGGCCAATCGATACGCCTGCCAGTTTCCAAAGACGAAGCGCAAGGGGTGGCGGCGCCACGTCACCGACGACACGGCCGGAAGCTCCCGATGTTCATGTCCAGCAGCGGTTACCAGCCGTTGTTCGAGCGGTCGGCCTGAACCTGCAAATACGACACGGCAACCGGGGTCGTGCTGCTGAAGTTCGGCAGCGACAGCCAGACCGGGAGTCAGATGTCCCCCCGTTCCTCCACCGGCAAAAAAATAGCAAGGGTGATTCGTCACGCGAGACAGTATCGCGAAGAAATGTCGCAAAGAGAAGGATCATCGACTTGAAAACTCGCCCCCGCCGATTCGCGATGCATCGCCGTCGAGTCTGAGGCACGGTGCCCGTTCCACCGTCACGGTTCGCTAGCCTTTCCCCTCGACCCGCTCTGGCTTCGTCAAGCTGAGAACAACACCAACAGCGACGAGACTCACGACCAGATTGCTGCCGCCGTAACTGATCAGCGGATGCGGAATTCCCTTGGGAGGGACCATCGCCGTCACCACTGCCACGTTAAGCGTCACTTGAAAGATCAGTTGCGTCAGCAAAACGAACGCGGCATTGTAGGCAAACGAAGATCGCGCGAGCCGGCCGAGAAGCCGCAGACCCATAACGTACATGCCCAGCCACAACCCAATGACGGTGAGTACCCCCAATAGCCCCAGCTCTTCGCCGATGACTGCGAATACAAAATCGGTGTTGGCTTCGGGCAGAAAACTGAGCTTCTGAAAACCTCTTCCCAGTCCCACTCCCCACAGGCCGCCGGCCCCCAGGGTGACGAGCGATTGCTTCAGATGGTAGGGCGCCTGCGTCCAGTCGGCCCACGTCTCCATAAACCCTGAAATTCGCTGCATCTGATAGGGCCGGTGCAGAACCGCCACGACGATGGCCGGAACCGCAGGGACGGCCGCCAGTAGAAAGTTGCGCACCGGCCAGCCCCCGACAAACAAGGCGATCGCCCCGGTCGTCGCCAGAAACAGCGCCGTACCCAGGTCGGGTTCGAGCATCACAACCGGTACGACCAGCAGCAGCGGAAAGGCCACGGGAAGCATTCCGCGCAACCACGTGTGCAGCACTTCGCGGCGGCGTTGCGCAAGCCAGCACAAATACAGCGGAAGTGTGATTTTCATCATTTCTGATGGCTGGAATGACATCGATCCGTGTCGAAACCAGCGTCGCGCGCCGTTGATGCTCGTGCCAATTCCCGGAACGAGCACCAGCACGAGCAGGCCAAACGAGCCCCAAAACAGCCAGGGGGCCATGCGGCTCCACAGCCGCCCCGGGATGAGGCTGGCTACACCCGCTGCGGCCAAGCCCACCATGACGTACAGCAAATGTCGCGATAAATAGAATTGCTCGACGGCGCTGGGCCGGGAAGTGATGCTGGCGCTATGCACCATCAGAATCCCGAACCCGAGCAGCACGGCAACGAGCGAGATGAATATTTTGCGTTCGTGATCCACGGACGGAATCCACTGACTGAAGTCTGCCTGAACCGGATTACCGGTCTCTCTAAAATCGGCCTGATGACCACAGTCACGCAAAGAGGCTGCGGGATATGCCGAATGCGCCAGACGCGACAATCTGGCTCAAGTCAGGTTCCTCCGCGAAGTGCACGCTCAATGCAGAATCACGAACGAATCGTCTGGCTCGGCGTACACCGCCGCGAAACTCCATGTGGGAATGGCGTCCTCTGCTCGACCGCGCACTGGGGTGGGTTTCCCTTTGTCGTCGAAGACCTGCCACGCCAGCGATCCTCCTTTTTCCCACCCAGTTCCTTCCGTCCAGACGAGAATCGTCTCGCCGCGGCCGTTCACTGCTAATGCGGGATGCTTGCGTCCCCGCGGACTTCCCGGAGCGGCGATCGGCCGCGAGGGAAGTCGCTTTTTCTTGTCGACGTGAGAGAAAAACACCTGGCCTTCGGTTTCCCAGGCATACGTCACGCTCGCGGGACTGTCTGCGAACGCCTCGCTGCTCATGGGGCATGTGGCAATTGTCCATTTGTCGGCGACGGTGCTGAAAAAACTCTTGCCGTGATTGGTCGAGGTGAGCAATACCATGTCGCGGTTGATTTTCTCGCGGGCCGAGCGATAGAGCAGGTACAGCGTTCCCTGCCTGTCGGCGAAAGCCTTCAATCCACAACAGCCGCAGACACCGTTCGGTTCAGAATCGGCCGCAACCTCGGCTGTGAAAGTCTCTCCCTCGTCGGTCGATCGGGCCAGCCATACGCGGCGGGCGCTTTCGCCGCTGCCATCGCCGGCGTGCCAGGCGACGTACACGTTGCCCTCGAGATCGGCCGCAACTGAGCCGCCACCATCCAGTCCATACGCCTCATTGATCAGGTTACGCTGCGGTTCAAACCGACCGTCGTCATTGAGATGCGAATAGAGCATGGGGTTGCCGTATTTGACAGGGCCCTTCGGCTCGGCCGTGCCGGAACCGTTCCAGGCAACATGCACGCGATTCGCTTTGCCGACTGCCAGATGTGCCCCGCGAATCGAACCGATGGCAATGGCGCTGCCGGGCTGGCTATTGACCCGTTGCGGTTTTGAAAATGACTCGCCGCCGGCGGAATGGCTGGCATAATAAACATTGGCCGCCCCCGGTTCATCGCCCAGGTAAATCAAGTGCAGCGTCGCCTCGGTGTCAACGGCAGCCTGAGGCTGCACGCCTCGGTCTGGAACGCGGACCAATTTGACTTTAGTCTTGCCCCCCGAGCCTGCCGACGTTGTGTTCTCTTTTCGGCTCGTCGCAGGTGGGGCGGCGGACGCAGCGGCGTTATGCACGAGCGCAGCCAGCAGGCCGAAAAGCAGAAATGGGCGGACACAACGGACGATGTCGGGTGAGAAGCAAAACAAAATCTGAGTCTCCTATGCTGGAGTACCGCCTCGCAGGGCAGGTTTTGAACCTGTCCGTCAAACGCCCGCTGAACGGGCAACCTTTGCAGACCCGGTTGAGCGAA
>JAYTRB010000329.1:0-3633 GCA_043746425.1 Planctomycetia bacterium | reverse complement strand
GCGAACATAATGTGGCTGTGAGTATCGATGATGCCTGGCATCACGAATCGGCCCGTGGCGTCGATAACGGTCATTCCTGGTTCGGCCTGGATGTCGCGTCCAAAGGCGGCGATTTTCCCCTCCTTGACGAGAATGTTCGTCTCGGGGAGCGGTTCGCCGTGCCCGGTGATGACAGTGCCCCCCTTGATCAGCACGTTCCCGCCGGTCGCGATCGGATGCTGGAGTCGGTCGGCTTCGAGCTCAACGGGAAACTCGCCAGCCGTGGCGGGTTGTCCGTCGGCTGCGCCTTGGGCCGGTACCTTAGAATCGCCCGCCGTATCGATCGAAAGGGTGACCGGGTTTTTCACCGCCGGTTCAACGGCCGGCTTGTGCGTCGCCGACCACTTCGTCGAGGCACCAAAGGCCGATTTCAAAGTTCCGTCGAGTTTTCCGTCTTTGACTTGATCGGTCGTACCGGCGAACTTCAGTTCGATGGTCTGCGCGCCGGCGCCGATCGCTACGACCAGTTCAAACTTTGTCCCGTCGATCTTTCCGGAGGAGATTTTCCCGTCTCCCTGCGCACTGCGGAATAGTCCCGCCAGGTTGTTCGCATTCTGCGTCAGTTCGAGTATCGCGGCGACTTTTCCGTCGGCGGCCTCGATTTCAATCTGCCAGACTCCGGCGAGGTTGGCGGACGACACCGCGGGAGTGCCAGCGGGCACCGGCTCGACCCCTTTATTGTATTCAAACCGCAGGCCATCGACGAAGACGAACCGCACCTTGCTCCGTTCATCGTCGAACGGGCCGTTCAGAATCGTGACGTGCGCAAGCTTTCCCGGCGAGAGCGTGCCCAGGCGCTTGTCGACTCCCAAGAGGCTGGCGGCGTCGCGTGTCAGTGCGGCCAGGGCATTCTGGCGGGGCAGGCCGGCAGCGATCGCCTGTCGCACACCCTTGAAGATTTCTGCCGGTTCACCCAGTCCTTCAGAGCTGAGCGCGAACAACACTTTTTCCTGCGCCAGCACTTTGAGGCCCGCGACCGTCTGCTTCCACTGATCGACCCGATCTTGCTGGAAGCGAAGCGGATCTTTCAGTTGTGGCACCAGTGTCTCAGAAGGCTTATTGGGCTCGAGGGGAGGTTCATTGCCCCAGTTGATCTGCACGATCACGCCGCGCGATGACGTCTTCAGACGCTCGAGACACCGGTAGGCTTCTCGCGCCCCCCAGATGACGGCGGGAATTTCCTGCTCTGCGGCAAAGTCGAGAGCCCGGTGAATGTCATCCTGCCCCTGAGCAATGAAAAGGGACGTTTGCTTTTTGTCGGCGGTTTCTCCCAAGGCGTGCAAGACGGGGTCTTCAGGGGGGCGCGTCACGCCGGGGGCTTGAGCGCCGTAGAGCCGCTGATGCAGCGTATACCGTCTGGCGTCGAGAAACGCCTGCCGCAGATGTGCGGTGGCGCCCATCAGCGTGGCAGGATATCCCGCTCCGTGGGGATTGAAAAGCTGAAACTGAGGGTAGGTCGTCGGCGCCAAAAGCGCTTCGCGCAACGGCAGGCCGCTGGTGGTAAGGAGCGCCCCGTGCCCACCGGCGATGCGCCCGGCCGGGACGATATGAACTGACGTAAATCCCGACTTGCGGCGGGCGTCGATGGCCGTGAGGTCGGTCTTAAGCCCCTGGGGCGCTTCGAATTCGGGAGTCAGACTCTTGCGATTATCGGGAGGAGTGGCCGCCAGGGCAAATCGCGAGAAGTCGATCGGCCGTCCGGCACTGGGGGCGGTTCCGCGATTCGGATCGAGGAGCGCCGAAGTGGCCGCGTCGATGAATCCGGGATAAACGATGAGTCCTGAACCGTCAATGACTTCCGCATCGGGAGGAATTGCCACGTCCTTTCCAGCGGCAATGATCATCCCTTCGCGGATGACGAGCGTCCCCTGCTCGATCTCTTCTTCGGGAGAAATGACCAAGCGGGCTTTGGAGATGGCGAATGCCTTCGACTCAAAACCGGAATTGCGCTGCGTCTGCGCTGGAACCGATCGCGACAACGAACCGCAGAGAACCGCAAGCAGCGCAACGAACAACAGCTTGCGAACTGCGGGAAGGTTGCTGTGAACTCGAGAACCGCGCGAAGAAGACACAGACATTACGAGCACCAACGAAGTGGAATCGGGCCGGAGGGACGACATATTCCACCCAAGCTACCAGATGGCTCGACCGGATTCTATAACGGCATCGAGGTCGAACCAGAGATGCTTAATGACTCGCTGCGACCGTGATTCATTATGTGAATTATGACGGATAATCAGAATTCCGAAAAAACTGTTCAAGAATGAATTGACACAAACACGTATCGCGTTAGAATACTAGGAAGATGTAGAGCCTCAGTTCTATTCCCGTCAAGCACTTTGGACGTCTAACGGCGTCTCGTCGGGGTGAAGATGAGGTGGCTCTTTACTCGCCGCAACTATACTGCACGCCAGCTCCGTAACAGGTTCTGAAGCGGTCGAGTTGCGGCAGCGAGGTTGGGACACTGCTGATCCCTCTCGCGGGTGCTAAAGAGAATTGCCGGCTCGGTTCGGTGCTTTTGGGGTGCTTGTGCGTCGTTCACCTTGGGTGGCGGCGCGGTTGATGGATACGATTCCGCCCCGTTAAAGTCAAGCTTGCTAGGATTTACAGCATCCTGCAAAGGCTGTCATTGCGTTCGCCATTGTGGCCCATGCGGGCATCGGGGCAGTCCGAGGCAGACGGATTGCGCGCCTGGGTATATGACCCTCTTCTTCTCCTTACGTAAGTTTTTCAGCCTATGGCAAATCAAGCGAGTGGCTCTCCAGACGACGTTGTCTTCGGTGATGAAGGCAGTTTTTATGATCCCGATGATCAGGCCGAGGAGCGCGGCTCTGACGATGCGGGGGAGCCAGAGACGGCAGTCGGGGCCGCCCGCCCCGAAGGTCGGGCGGCTGATGACCGGTCGGACGACCGGCACCCCAAACGGCGCCGGCGGCGCCGCCGGCGATCGCGACGGGGCGGCACGGGAGCCAGCGAGGGGCGCGAATTTCAGCGGGGGGGTGGCGGGGGGCCATCGCCAGGTCAACGACCGCCGCGACGGGCGCCAGTCGACCCGAACGCTCAGATCGACGGCCCAGAACGCGAAGGCGCGCAGGTCATCGGAATCATCGAGGGAATTCTCGAACTGCACCCGAAGGGCTACGGCTTTCTGCGCGATCCGAAGAATAATTATGCCTCGGGCAAGAATGATCCGTTCGTTCCCGCGTCTCTCATCGAAAAGTATAAACTCCGCGAGGGGTCATCGCTTAAAGGAGAGATTGTCCATGGAACCAAGGCACAGGGCCCGCGCTTCCGTTCAGTAGAAACAGTCGACGGCCGGTCACTCGAAGACTACGCCAAGGTTCGCTCTTTCGATGAACTGACGGCGGTCAATCCTTTCGAGAGGATCCGGCTTGAGACGGGGGTCACTCCCCTCACCATGCGCGTCATGGATCTGCTGACCCCGCTCGGAAAAGGACAGCGCGCATTGATTGTCGCTCCTCCGCGGACCGGCAAGACCATGCTCCTGCAGGAGATTGCCAACTCCGTCAGCATCAATCATCCTGAAATGCATCTGATTGTGCTGCTCATCGACGAGCGCCCCGAAGAAGTTAC
>JAYTRB010000328.1:0-1697 GCA_043746425.1 Planctomycetia bacterium | reverse complement strand
GCCGGCCCGTTCATCGCCCCCCGAATCATGTCGAGCTTTTCGAGGAACCGACCGACCCGATAGCGGCGCTTCATGCGATACAGAACGTCGTCTGAGCCGCTCTGCAGGCACAGATGAAAATGCGGACAAAGCCGCTCGCAATCGCCGACGGCCGAGATAAAATCGGGCCCGACTTCGGCCGCTTCCAGGCTCGACAGCCGCAGGCGCCAATTTCCGGGGATGCGGTTGAGCTGGCGAATGAGGTGCCACAGTCGAAATGGCTCATTGCCCGACCGGCCACGCGTGACTTCGACGCCAAAATGCCCCAGATGAATTCCCGTCAGAACAATTTCTTTGTACCCCCCGTCAATCAGGCGCCGAACTTCTTCGGTGATCTCGTCGGGCGTGCGGCTGCGCAGCCCCGGACGGACCTGGGGAATGATGCAGTACGTGCAATTCAGGATGCATCCGTCCTGCACTTTGACAAACGCCCGGCGATGGCCATCAAAGCGACTGATTCCGGTGGGCCAACTGGCCACACCGAACCGCTCGAAAACGTCGGGGAGTTCGCGATTATCCTCGACGACGGCGATGACTCCGGGGAGTTGCGACAGCATTTCTGACTCGCGCGCGGCGTAGCACCCGAAGATGACCGTTTGCGCCCCTGGCTGCCTTTTGGCCAATTGACGAACGATCTGCCGAGCCTTGGAATCGGCCTCGGAGGTAACGGTACAAGTGTTGACGACGCACAAATCGGCAGGCTCATCGAGACCGGCCTCGCGGTAGCCGTTTTGTTCGAGGGCCTCTTTGACAAGTTGCGTCTCGTACTGCGCAACCTTGCAACCCAGAGTTACCAGGCGGCAGGTCCGTTCGTGGGTCGTTGTGATGGATGCTTGCATATCGGCGTATGATAGAAGGGGTTCGGTCAACAGAGAAGGCCCGGCTCAGACAGCCGATCGGCAGATTGGTTTTCGTCCCGATTCTAGCCGCGGCAGCGACGCGGTTCGTCGGCGTTTAGTCAGTCGTTCATCTCTGTGCCACTTAGCGAGCCAGCAGCGGCCGCCCCATTCAGAGACCATATCTCAATGTCTGCGCGACAAGAACTTTGAAATCGCGTCAAGGAGCCGCACCCCTCGGGTAGGGCAGGTTGAAAAAGCGACTCGACAACGAGTCGGATGTTGCATGCCACATTTCCACCATGCTCTTGGGCAAGGCACGCTGAAATCTCAGATGCGTCCGAATCGATCGTGCCGAGGGCCGGACCAAAATCGTGCGGCGGCAGCCGGAAAACCTGGCGGCGCCTTTGAAAACCTGCTGGCAAACGCATTTTGCGCGTTATACACTGATTTTCGCTTCGCCCCTCTTTCTGGACGTCAAATGCCGCGAATGTTCGAAGCTCGTTCGACGGCAGTTGGGGTTTACCGCCCCTTTGGGCCTTTCGCATTTTAAGTCGTCAACCAGTCGCTTTCGCCACTGGCTGAAACAGATTGCCCCTGCAGGGGTTTATTTCTGAGGTAATTCGCGCGCCATTCCAGGCGCGATCCGCGGAAGAACCGCATTTTCTAACGGGGCCACTCATGTCGATTTCCATCACATGCACATGCGGACGGCAGCTGAAGGCGCGCGATGAATTCGCCGGCACTCGGGCCGAATGCCCCACCTGCGGCCGAACCCTGACGATTCCCGGAGCGGTCGCTCATTCGACATCGGCGACGGGG
>JAYTRB010000327.1:0-2614 GCA_043746425.1 Planctomycetia bacterium | reverse complement strand
TGGGGCTTGCTCATGGTGCCAGTCCTGCTGGTACTTCTGGCTCTGGCGGCAACGGGCGTGGGAACGCTGCTGGCCGCCCTGAATGTCGCCTACCGTGACTTTCGCTATGTGATTCCGTTCCTCGCCCAATTGTGGATGTTTGCCACACCCACCGTTTACATGCAACCCTCCGAACACTCGACTGAACCCAAACCCGTCGCCGCTTCGACGGTCGTCGCCCGCGATGGCGACCACAAGGCAGAACGCTCGTCTGCGGTGCCCACAGCGACACAGGGGGCCGTGCCCGACGACATTCAGCATCTCCTCAATCTCAATCCGCTGACAGGACTGATCGGCTGCTTTCGGGCGGCGACTCTCGGCGGGGAAATGCCCTGGGGACAGCTCGCTTATTCCAGCGGTGGGGTTGTGGTTCTATTTCTGGCCGGCTGCTTCTACTTTCGCCGTGTCGAAGACTCATTTGCAGACGTCATCTAGCAGCCTTGTCCTCCCTTTCAACACTTTGCCAGCACCCGTCGCCCCTGCGAGAAGCCCCTGTGACCCCAGTCATTCGCATCGAAAACCTCTCCAAAGTCTATCGCGTCGATCATGCCGCTCCGCGCCGCGGCGGAGGGTATCGCACGATCCGCGAAGACCTCACGCGGCTGGCGACGACGCCATGGAATAGAGTCCGTCGCGCCTGGGACAAGTCTGTCGATTCACCTTCGCGACCTGCAGAGGATTTCTGGGCGCTCAAAGACGTGTCGTTTGACATCGCTCCCGGCCAGGTCGTGGGAATTGTCGGGCGGAACGGCGCTGGAAAATCGACGCTGCTGAAGATTCTGAGCCGCATTACTCCCCCCTCCTCAGGAAGAATCACGATCAACGGCCGCGTCGGCAGCCTGCTGGAAGTCGGAACCGGGTTTCATCCAGAATTGACCGGCCGCGAGAACATCTTCATGAACGGCAGCGTGCTGGGAATGGGTCGCAATGAGATCCGCGATAAATTTGACGAGATCGTCGACTTTGCCGGTGTTGAAACATTTCTCGACACCCCCGTCAAACGCTATTCGAGCGGAATGCAGGTACGGCTGGCATTTGCCGTGGCGGCCCATCTTGAACCCGAAATCCTCATTATCGACGAAGTACTGGCCGTCGGCGACGCGTCATTTCAGAAAAAATGCCTGGGCAAGATGGACGCTGTGGCCAAATCAGGCCGCACAATTCTATTCGTCAGTCACAACATGGCAGCGGTCGAATCGCTCTGCAGTCATGGTGCGGTACTCAGCGGCGGCCAGCTTGTATTTCACGGCGATCAGCGCGAGGCGATTTCGCATTACATGAACGGCCTCGAAACATCGGCGACGCAGGGACGCTTTATCGCGCCCGATGGCGTTCGCGGAGCAGAAGCCAATCGTGAAATCAGAATCGTCGAGGCCATTGTTACATCGGCTGGCCAATTTCAATCGGGAGGCTATCCGATCGGGGCACCGCTCGAATTTCGTGTCAAATGCCGCTCACGCGGGCGGGTATTCGCTCCGGTTCTGGGGATCGGCCTGGACAACGCCTTCGGACAGCGAATCACGACGCTCGATTCCCGATTCGACCGTCGGTACGAGTCTCCGGAATGCGTCGAAGGAGACTTCGAGTTCGCCTGCAAGGTCTCAGAGTTGGCCTTGGCACCGGGAGAATATTGGGTCAAGCTGGAAGTCCGCGGCAATGAAATGTCGACCGATTCGGTGGAAAACGCATTCTCCTTCAGCGTGATTGCCAGCGACTATTTCGGCAACGGCCGAAAACCCGGGAAAGGCGTGGTGGTCGTCCCGCAACAATGGAATACCGAAGCCTGATGCAGAACTCCTATGCCTGACGCCCCCAAAACTGCGTTGCTTCTGGCACATAGCTTTCCGCCGATTTCGACCGCGGGCGTCTTTCGCATTTTGCGATTCGTCAAATATTTGCCCGAGTTCGGCTGGCAGCCCGTGGTCATCGCCTCTGCGACGCGACGTGGGCAAGTGCTGCGCGACGAGCGTCTGCTCGAACAGGTGCCGCCTGGTACAATCGTGCAGCGACTTGAGATGTCCAATCCAGAGGCCTGGATCGGGAGCCTGCTGCGAACGGGGAAGCCGGGTGGGAAGTCGCCAAACGGAAGCACGACTTCGGCAACAACTGCCGAACCGCACCTCACAGCCGCGTTGCCCCACGCGACACAAACGTGGCGTACGTGGGCCTCAAAGTTGCAGGAGCTTCTTTTCCGAACTCCTGACGAGAATATCTGGTGGGTTGGCCCTGCGGTCCGAGCTGGCTTAAAGGCCGTACGCGAGACGAATCCCGACGTGATTTATACGACGGGACCGCCGCACAGTACGCATCTGTCTGGGCTGGCACTTCGTCTCTTGACCGGATTGCCATGGGTCGCAGATTTCCGCGACCCTTGGAGCCGTCAGCCATGGGGACAAAAGCGAAATCTGTGGGGCGCAAAACTGTTGCCCTTCATTGAGCGAGAATGCGTCCGTCGAGCATCTTGTGTCATCTTGAATACCGGCCGCATGGCCCGCGACTTTCAAGAGCATTATCATCAATTTCCCAAATCGAAATTCGTGGCGATTCCCAATGGTTTTGATCCTGATTTGAAGCC
>JAYTRB010000326.1:0-3479 GCA_043746425.1 Planctomycetia bacterium | reverse complement strand
GACACGGTCAAATCGCCGACATTCCCCGACGATGGCCAGCCTGTCGCGAATTCTCAGTATGTGGGCCGACCCTCAGCCGCAATCCTTCGGCGAGGTTTTGGCAGGCGATGCGGCATTGCGACTGCGTCGAGCCTCGCGTATGCCCTTGGAATTGCGATGGCCCACATCTCGCCAGAACTTGTGATTGCAACTTGCGAAGCTGCGTCTGTGACTGAAGGTGCAGCGGTCGTTGCGGCCAAAAGCCCCTCATGTCGGACACGCGTGAAGACGTCGTCGTAAAAAGCCTATGGCTTCTCAAATTGCGAGCATTGGCGGTTTAGATGTTCGATCCAGATGTCGGGACTGTCACCGTTCACCCGTCGGGAGTTGAGCTGGAATCTTTCAGTGCATCACCAGATCTCATAAGAGATCGCGAACTGCCGGGTTTTCGTTGAAGGTCGCCGAAGTCTTTGCGCACTGACACACCCTTCTTGAGAAATCCGCGTTAGCATGGCCGACGAACCGATTCGCCTTTCAAAACTCATGGCCCAGCGTGCGATCTGCTCTCGCCGCGAGGCTGACGAGTACATCAGCCGCGGGCTCGTCTTCGTCGATGGGGTGAAGATCGACACTCTGGGGACAAAAATCTTGCCGCACCAGACGATCACACTCGCCCAGACCGCACAGCATGAGCAGCAGTCGCTGGTCACAATTCTGGTGAATAAGCCGATCGGATATGTCTCAGGGCAACCTGAAAAGGGGTACAAACCCGCCATCGAGTTATTTACCTCTGAGAACCGCGATTTGGAATTCAAAGGTCCCGTGTTCCGCAAAGAACACATTCGCGGCCAGGCACCTGCCGGGCGGCTGGATATCGACTCGAAAGGACTCCTGGTCTTCACACAAGATGGCCGTCTGGCCAAACAGCTTACTGGGGAATCTTCAAAGATCGAGAAGGAATATCTGGTCCGCATTGAGGGAAGCCTCGCGGATTCGGAATTGGCGTTGCTGCGGCACGGCCTGGAACTCGACGGCAAACCGCTTCTGCCGGCCCGAGTCGAATGGATTAACCCGCACCAGTTGCGTTTTATCCTGATGGAAGGTCGCAAGCGCCAGATCCGCCGCATGTGCGATCTCGTAGGCCTTAAAGTTACTGGCCTCAAGCGTGTCCGCATCGGCCAAGTCGTTCTCGGAAAGCTCCGCGAGGGACAGTGGCGTTATTTGCAGCCCCAGGAAGAATTCTAACTTTTTCTTTCGACCGGGTGCTGCCAGGGCAAGTACAAATATTGTAGACGTGTCTGCCAAGCTTGTCGCAGCAATCCCCAGAGTGCCGCCGCGGCGTGGAGTCTAAGACGGCCTCAGTCCTCGACATCAGATTGGGTGAGAGGCACGGTTTCGCAAGGCGCGGCTCAAAATCGGGCCTTGCGCGAAGCGAGATATTCGACCAGCGCTTTGTCGAATGGCATGCTCGTATTGAGTGCTACGTAGTCGATGCCCGCCGAATGACACTCGCGACGGAACGTTTCGCACAATTCACGGACGGCATCGAGATAGTCGGCCTTCATTCCGTCGGCATCCACGAGCAGAGTCGCGCCTGTCTCCGGTTCGTGGAAGTCGATCAGGCCGCTGAATGGAAAATTTACCTCGGCCTCATCGAGAATATGAAAGACGATGACGTCGTGTCCACGGTGGCGAAGCTGCTTGAGCGTTTTGATCGTGGGGCCGGGGTCGGCCAACAGGTCTGAAAATAACATGATCAGACTGCGGTGGCGGATCATTGCTGCCACCGCCTGCAGGTTTCGAGCGATCTCGGTCGGCCCGCTGGGCTTGAGCTTCGACAGAATCGCCAGAATATTGCCAAGCTGCGCGCGTTTGCTGCGCGGTGGCAGGCTGTGGCGAATCTTCTCGTCGAAGGTGATCAGCCCGATCGGATCCTGCTGGTGAATCATCATGTACGCCAGCGCCGCCGCCAGGCAGATCCCGTAATCGAATTTCGTCAACTCCTGCCGGAACGTGTACGCCATGCTTTCCGAGAGGTCCATCAGAAGATAGCCGGTGATGTTCGTTTCGGCCTGATATTTCTTGACGTAATACCGGTCGGTCTTGGCGAAGACGAGCCAGTCGATGTCTTTGAGATCGTCTCCCTGAGCGTAGCGCCGGTGTTCGCTGAACTCGACGCTGAAGCCGTGAAATGGACTGGCGTGCAATCCGCTGAGGAACCCCTCGACGATGAACCGGGCTCGCAAATCAAGCCGCGCGACCGTGCGAATGACTTCTGGCTTCAAATACGACTCGGCGGTGGGCATGAATTGCTCGTTTCAACAGTCGCGACACGGCAGGCATTCGACTGCGACCTGCGCCGAACGTGCTCCTTTACTCTTTTCCGCGGAAATGGCAGCAAAGTTCCACTGTCGATTGCGGCACATTCATCTGGCGACTTCCAATTTGCCTGCCAATGGTCTCGTCAGTCAGGTGATACCGCGAAAGGCAGCTCGCGCAAATGCGAATCTTACAAAAGAAACGGCCATCGACCAGATTCCATACCCGTGATTGCCAAGCGCTTACAATTGCCCGCTGTAGCGCATGAAAGCCTCCAGCGCATAAAACTCGGGCAGCCCCAATTGATTGTAAAGGGATGCAGTGTGTTTCGTCCGTTCTTCAGCGCGTACCCAGAACTCGCGTTTGTCGGCCCCGGGAAAGAGCGGCGCGTCTTTCTGCGATTCGTGTCGAAAAATCGCCTGTTTCTTCCGCTCGACGGTCTCGGGGCTCAGCGGAACGACGCGCTCGATGTCGTGCGGTTCGTATTCCTGCCAGGCGCCGCGGTACAACCAGACCTCGGGCGTCAAGCCTTCGGTGGCGACCGCTTCCAGCGCCCGGACAACGGCTCTGGCGCACATGCGATGCGTGCCGTGCGGATCCGACAGATCGCCCGCCACGTAGATTTGCACCGGCTGAAGCTGCCGGAGCAGGTTGGCAATGATTTCGACATCAGCCTCGGTAATGGGGGCCTTTTCGACCTTGCCAGTCTGATAAAAAGGGAGGTTCAAAAAATGCAGCTTATCAACGGCGACTCCGGCTTTGGCGGCGGCCGTCGTCGCTTCAGTCTGCCGGATGAGGGCTTTGATCTGCTGAACTTCAACCAGATCGGGTTCACCCGGTTTTTTGTGAGCGATTGCATCGCGCATCCGTCGATCGAGATCACGTGTGCGGTCGGTTTCCAGATCAAAAATCGAGTTCAGCTGTCGGACGAAGTTAATGTGCCGCAGGGCATCGTGATCATGAACAGCGATATTTCCGCTGGTCTGATACGCGATGTGTACGTCGTGCCCCATGTCGGCCAGTTTGATGAGTGTTCCGCCCATTGAGATGACATCGTCGTCGGGGTGCGGGCTGAAGACCACCACCGTTTGCCGCTGTTCGCCCGCCGGCTTCGTGCAGATGCCATTGAGAAGGCTGTCGAAAACGCGCTGGCGAATCGCTTCGATCGGCCCCCGTTCGCG
>JAYTRB010000325.1:0-2145 GCA_043746425.1 Planctomycetia bacterium | reverse complement strand
CGTCGACCACTGCGCGAATTGTTTCCTCCTGCCCCAGCGCCAGCACATCGCGCGAGGCACTGATGACAACCTGGTAATAGACCGTTCTCTCGACGCCATTTGGAGCGACATCACCCTCTGGCACACCCTGCCAGGGGGGATAAGGGACAAAGTGCGAACCGGTGTTTCGGCTTTCCACTCGCAGTCCGCCCTCTTGAATCGCCGAACGATTAAAGAGCCATTGGCTTAACCGGCCGACAAACACGGCGTGTCGCAGGTCGGTAATTGGCCGGTCGAACCACAGATGAACGCTTGAAATTGGAGCCGTCTCCAATTTTCCGATCCCGGCCAACTGCGGCGCCAACTGCCATTCGTCGGGCACCAGCGACAGCACAAGGTGTTGCGGCACGGTAAGAATGACATGATCGGCATGCATACGCTCGCCCGATCGCATTTCGACACCAGACACTCTTGAATTTGGCTGGGGCGCTGTGTTTTCAGCTCGTTCTGATTCAGGCTGGGGTTCAAGAATGATTCGCTTCACGCCGCTTTGAAGACGAACCGTCACTCCGTGCTCATTGAACCACTGTTCCAGATGAGCGCCATACATTTCATCGAGGGGCACGATTGGCAACCAGACTTCCCAGCCCCGGCGATTTGCCAGGAAAGCATCGACAAAAACCTTTCTCGCGTGGCCGACGTCAATCCGCTCGAGCGTTTCGCTGAGGGCGCTGACGAGCACGACGTGCCAGAATCGCTCGATCACCCGCGGCGATTGCCCGTGCCGTTCGAGCCACTGCAGAAACGTTTCGTCGCCGCAGACCGCCGGATCGGTGCAGGCCAGCAGGCGCAAGGCGTGGGCCAGCTTCGTTTTTTCAGAAAGGGAAAGATACCGCAGTCGAACCAGCGAAGGAAACAGATGCAACGGCGCCGGAAGAGGTGCCGCGGAAAAGGAACTGGCCCGTCCATCGGGACCGATGAACGTCAATCCCTTTTCTCGGACGAAAAACGCATCAATGCCGACGGTGTGGCAGAAATGCTTAAAATTTGTCCCGCATCCGAGATTAACATGCTGGCAATTGTCGATTCGCTGGCCGGTCGCCTGATCGACAAACGAACTGGCTCTTCCACCCCACCGCGGCCGCGATTCGATCAGCGTCACGCGCAGCCCGCGCTGGCCCAGTGCGGTGGCCGCAGCCAGCCCCGCCAACCCCCCTCCAACGACGATGACATGGACGGCCATGAGAGCGGATGATGGGGATCGAACCCACGACAGCAGGCTTGGGAAGCCAGCGCTCTACCGCTGAGCTACATCCGCGAAACTGATGACAGAATAAAGGTTTCCGACAACTGGCTCAAGCCCTACGACCGGAAAATGCAACGATAGCTGCAACGATGCGTTGTGCCCTTTCCGCGGAAAGCTGGGATCGAGCCCCTCAAAAAACAAGATTGGGAAACTCCGACACCGGCGACGCAGCCAGCCCGCCGACCGCGAGGCGTTTCACGGGCGAGACCCTGGCGAAGAAATCGCAACCGGTTTGGCGGCATGGCATGGCAGCCAACGGCCGACGACGACGGCGCGGGAGCAATCCGGGGCCGTGTTCGTTTCGCCTGGTCAAGGCTCGCCGGCGATCGCGCCCTTGTCGCCACGGCCCGGTTCCCGGCCCCCACATGAGACTGGGATTCACTGTCCCGTCCGACCGGTGTAGACTGACGGCATGTTGACCCAGCGGACCAACTCGGACTACGACAGTCTCGGCGATGTCAAGCGCCAACTCCGACGGTGGGTGGTCCGACAATCGGTCTTTGCGGGCATTGTAGTCTGGGGCGTAGTGCTCTTTGTCACCCACCCGCGGTTCGGGATGGGCGGGCCGAACTATCCGCTCGCTACTCTCTTCGCGCTCGCCGCAGTCGGAATGGTCGCACTTGTGGGCGTACACGGGCCTTTTTGCATATCCAACGCATTTTGGCTCTCCGGGACGGCTCGACTCTTGGGTACCGGCTGGGGATGGAATTTGGTCGGAACCTGAGAAGTCGGTTTGGTGGTCGATGACCCACAGTCACTGTCCCATGTCGTCTTGCGACTTTGGAATCACTGTCCTGCCCGGCGGTGGAAGGCTGACGGGCTGGCCAGCACAGCCCCAAAGCGCCCACCAGAAAAGCATC
>JAYTRB010000324.1:0-6018 GCA_043746425.1 Planctomycetia bacterium | reverse complement strand
AAGTGACAGCGCCATTTCAACGGCGTCGAGAATCCGGGGGCCGCCGGGATGCACGGCCCATGAGCCGACATCCGACAGACGCATTCCTTGCCGGTCGAGCCAGCTTACAACCCACGTTCGCAAATGCACGGCGATCAGCTCGGGAATTCGACGGGAAAGCCCCATTTCGAATCCAAAATCGCCGATACGCCACGTCATCGCAGTCGCCGAATCGGGAATTCGCACGGTTCCCACGGCAGTCAGATTCCAGGGTTCATCGCGCGTGTTCGGTGAATTGTGTGCTGTGTCACTTTGTGGCGAGTCGCCTGCTCGAGCGCGACCCGTGGTGACGGGAAGACTTTCGCAAATGACGGCCGCCGCGCCATCGGCAAAGAGCGCGTTCGCCACCATCTTTTCCTGGTCCCATTCGGTGAAGAAATGCAAGGTACACAATTCGACGGCGCACACCAGAACGCGGGCTTGGGGCTCGACAGCCAGACACCCGCGGGCCACTTTAAGGCCGTTCAGTGCCCCATGACAGCCCATGAACCCCAGGTGAGTGCGTTCGACGGTCGGTTTTAACCCCAGCCCTTCCTGCAGCGCCAGGTCGATTCCCGGCGCCATAAACCCCGTGCATGACACAGAAACGAGATGCGTCACATCGCCTGGAGCAAGACCCGCGTCGGCCAGCGCGTTTTTGGCGGCCGCGATCGCGAGCGGGGGGGCCCCGGCTTCGTAGGCCTGCATGCGCCGTCCTGTCGTCGGCCCGCGCCCCTTCGCGTCCAGCGAATACAGAGACTGAGGCACGTTGCCGTCCGTACTTTCCCCCTCCAACAGCGTGCTGTACCGCCGGTTGACACCCGAATGGGCGAAGATCAATTGCAGCCGCTCGGCCTGACGCACATCGTTACAGCACAACCGGGACGAGAAGGCCGCCATCGCCTCCTGTGCAATCGAGAACTGCGGCACCGCCGTCCCCAATCCAGAAATCGAAAGGCTCATCGGCTTGCGTCCTCTCTGAGTTGACCGCCTGTCCGCATTCCCCACAGGCGGCTTCATCCTCGCATTAATCCAATCCCGCGGGTATCGTACCCTAACGCCAGCGCACTGGGCAGCCCAGTCGCGCGCGGGATCCCCTATTTACCGCGGAAAACGTGAATCTGCCATTTATATTCAGGAAGTGAGGCACTATGCGTTTCCTTGTGCCGGGAGCCATGATCTTGATTATCGGCGGCACTCTTCCAGGGCTTCCAGCGACGACCGCTGCCGACAAGCGACCCGGCGAGGACATGACCCCGAAACTCGATCCCGATCGTGCCTTCGGCTACCTGACCCGCATCTGCGAGATCGGCCCGCGCATCAGCGGAACAGAAGGGATGGATCTGCAGCAGCAGCTCATTGCCAAGCATTTCACCGACCTCAAGACACAGGTCAAATTCCAGTCGTTCGATGTGCCGCACCCCCTGAACGGCAACGTCGTGCGGATGGCAAATATGATTGTCTCGTGGGACCCCGCGGCAAAAGAACGAGTGTTGCTGGCATGTCACTATGACACGCGTCCGCACGCCGACCGCGACTCGAACCCGCAGCTCGCCCGCGATGCAGCTTTTCTGGGAGCCAACGACGGCGCCAGCGGAGTGGCCCTGTTCATGGAACTCGGAAACCACATCCGTAGAATCCGGCCGACATACGGAGTCGACTTCGTCTTCTTCGATGGCGAAGAACTCGTTTATGGCGACCGCGATCCGTACTTTCTTGGATCCGAATATTTCTCGAAGGAATATCGCGACCATCCGCCGCAACACAAATACATGTGCGGCGTATTGGTCGACATGATCGGCGACAAGAATCTGCAGCTTTATCAAGAGATTAACAGCCTCGACTTCGCTCCCGAAGTGACCCACAGCATCTGGCGCACGGCAAAAAAGTTGAACATTCGCGAGTTTGTCAGCAAACCGAAACACGAGGTTCGCGACGATCACTTGTCGCTCAATGAAATCGCCGGAATCCCGACGTGCGACATCATCGACTTCGACTATGCGCATTGGCACACGACGAAAGACGTGCCCGCCGCCTGTTCGGGCGCGAGCCTCGTCAAAGTGGGCCGGGTTCTTCTGGCGTGGCTCGAAGCCGTCCCCCTGCCGACGACAAAGCCCGACAAAAAGAAGTCTCGCTAGCCGTGGCGGCAAGCTGCCAGCAGGCCTTTCTCACATGAAACCCAAACGCCACCGCCGCCGGCACGTATCTTCTGACGTCGCGTATTTCTGCGACTCGTGCGGCGAGGAAGTTGTTATCCCCGTCGATGTTTCACAGGGAACGTCCCAGGAGTTTGTCGAAGACTGTCCGGTTTGCTGTCGGCCAAACGTGATTCACGTCGAAATCGACGACCGACAGGAAGTACGGGCTTGGGCCGAGCCGGAATGAGCTGAAACCCCGCGACTTGCAAGAGTCAATCTGTCTCTGTTGTGTCAATTTTGCGACAAACCCGCTGGCGATGTGATGGCGGCGCGCAGCGACGAATTTCGGCGACCGCAGCAGACAAAATCAAAACTCGGCGTGCTTGGGTGTTCGCGGATACGGAATCACGTCACGAATATTCGTCATTCCGGTCAGGAGCAGCATCACCCGTTCGAGACCCAGGCCGAAGCCCGAGTGCGGCACGGTACCATACCGCCGCAGATCGACGTACCACCAGTAATCGTCGGGGTTCAGCCCGCATTCGTGCATGCGGGCCAGCAATACGTCCAAGCGCTCTTCGCGCTGACTGCCCCCGATGATTTCGCCCGCGCGAGGAACTAACACGTCCATCGCCCGCACCGTTTTACCGTCATCGTTGCAGCGCATGTAAAACGGTTTGAACGACCGCGGATAGTCATACAGAATGACCGGTTGCCGGAACTTCTCTTCAGTCAGATACCGCTCGTGTTCTGATTGCAGATCGTGCCCCCATTGCACCGGGTACTCGAACGTTTGCCCCGACGACTCAAGAATCTTGATGGCCTCAGTATACGACACTCGTTGAAAGTCATGACTGACAATGTTTTCCAGCGTTTCGAGCACCGTCTTATCGATCCGCTCGGCGAAAAACTTCATGTCTTCGGCACAGCGCTCGAGCACTGCTTTCAGAATGCTGCGAATGAATTCTTCAGCCAGCTGCATGTTGTCGTCGAGATCATAAAACGGCATCTCGGGCTCGACCATCCAGAACTCCGACAGGTGCCGCGTGGTGTTCGAGTTTTCGGCCCGAAAAGTGGGCCCAAATGTATAACAGTCGCCGACGGCACAGGCGAAGGTTTCGGCTTCAAGCTGCCCGCTGACGGTGAGCGATGCCCGCTTTCCA
The DNA here is from genome assembly GCA_043746425.1 of Planctomycetia bacterium. Classification (GTDB taxonomy): domain Bacteria; phylum Planctomycetota; class Planctomycetia; order Planctomycetales; family Planctomycetaceae; genus JACQFH01. The sequence goes on along the minus strand of JAYTRB010000324.1, from coordinate 2,699 downwards.
AAAAAGTCCTGGCTATAATCGATTTCTGTCGGCTTCTGGGCCAATCGCGCCAGGTCGAGCGTCGTCACCTGAAACATCTGCCCGGCCCCTTCGCAATCGCTGGTGGTGATGATCGGGGTCTGCACATAGACAAACCCGCGCGACTGGAAGAACTCGTGGATGGCATGGCACACGACATTGCGAACCCGCGCAATGGCGCCGAAGGTATTCGTGCGTGGCCGCAGATGGGCGATGTCTCGCAGGAATTCAAAACTGTGGCCCTTTTTCTGCAAGGGATACTTCTCGGCATCGGCCGTGCCGTAGACCGTCAGTTCGCGGGCATGAACTTCAACCGCCTGCCCTTTGCCCACTGACAACTTGAGCTCGCCCACCACGCGAATGCTGCTGCCGGTCGTCAATTGCTTGAGGAATTGCTCATAGCCCGGTACCGACTGATCGACCACGATCTGCAGGTTGGCCATCGAACTGCCGTCGTTGAGCTCGACGAATGCGAAGCCCTGCTTGGATTCTCGCTTCGTCCGCACCCAGCCACGAACGTCGACTTCTTCTCCGACCGAACTCGCTTTAAAAACTGAAGCGACTTTCATGCGCGTAGACATCTTGCCCTCTGTGTGATGAGCGTCAAGCGGTGGCTGTCGCCGCTTTCAATGGGCTGCTAAAATAGTGGCTATCACCATAGCAGCCTGTTGAAAAAGGGGACAGGTGAAAAAGAAGACCGGCGCCTCGCGATCATACGATTTCTCCTTGAGATCTGGCTGGCCGCCCGAAGCCAGTCCCCGTTTTTAACAGGCTAAGAGTTAGTCTCTTTGAACAAGGTTGGCAACCATGACTTCTAGTCTTTCTCGCCGCGAACTGTTGACGACCGCCGGCATGGCTTGCGGCGCGGGGCTGGTCGGCGCCATTCCATCCACTGCACCCGCTGCCGAACCGGCCCGAACTAAAGATAAGCCATTCGGCTTCTCTCTGAACACGAGTACGATTCGCGAGCAGAAGGTAGGAATCGTCCGCGAGGTCGAAATTACCGCCGCAGCCGGTTACGACGCAATCGAACCCTGGATGGGAACGCTCGACGAATATGTCAATGGGGGCGGGTCGCTCAAGGATCTCGGCAAACGGATTCGCGATTTGGGGCTCACTGTCGAAAGCGCGATCGGATTTGCCCAGTGGATCGTCAATGACGACTTGGCCCGCAAAAACGGCCTGGAACAGGCCAAACGCGACATGGAAACGCTAACGCAGATCGGTGGCAAGCGTATCGCCGCCCCGCCCGTCGGCGCCCACGACAAGCCGGGGCCCGATCTGGCAACCGCGGCCCTCCGCTACCGGGCTCTGCTCGAGTTGGGCGATCAGATGGGAATCATTCCCGAATGCGAGGTATGGGGGTTTTCGAAAACTCTCAGCCGGCTGGGCGAGACGGTTTACGTGGCGATCGAAAGCCGGCACCCCAAAGCGTGTGTGCTCCCTGATGTTTACCATCTCTATAAAGGAGGGTCGGACTTTCAGGGACTGAAGCTCTTGTCGGGGACGGCGGTGCAGGTTTTTCATATCAACGACTATCCGGCCGAGCCTTCACGGGAAATGATCAGCGATGCCTATCGCGTTTATCCGGGCGATGGGGTGGCGCCGCTGAAAGAAGCGCTCCGCGATCTGCGCCTGGCAGGCTTCCGCGGCTTCCTTTCGCTCGAACTTTTCAATCGCGATTATTGGAAGCAGGATCCGCTGGCCGTGGCGAAAACCGGCCTCGAGAAAATGAAAACTGTCGTGGCGCAGAGCCTGGAAGCGTGAAAGTCGAGCATGCAAGCGCCGCGGTGGTACAGTTTGCACGCCAGCACCCCGGCTGCTGGACTGCAGCCGGGGTGCATTCCCGACAACACGACTCGAAATTTACGACGGCCAGCGCCACGAGTGTTGGCAGGTTTTATGGCGCTGGTGGGGGCGACCTTTTGGTTCTACAGTCGCCAGCCATTGCACCATACCGACCTCTGGGGACATCTGGCGTACGGTCGACTTATCTGGCAAAGCCGAGCGCTGCCAGCGCACGAGCCATTTATGCCGCTTTCTGAAGCGGCCCCCTTCGTAGATACCGCCTGGCTGACACAGGTCGTCGGCTTTCTGGCGATTTCAATAGGCGGGCCCGCGGCGATTCAGTTTCTGCATGCTGCGGGAATTGCTGCGTGCTGCGGCATATTAGTTTTCGATTTCTATTTTCGCACGCGCAATGCACTGCTTTCAACGGCCGGAGTCGTCCTCTTCACGGCACTCAACTGGTTTCAGTTTCAAGTCGTTCGACCGCAGATGGCAGGACTGGCGTGCTGCGTAATCTTACTCGTAATGCTCGGCGCACGACGGTGGAAGCCATTTCTTTGGGTGGCAATTCCGTTGACGATTGCCTTGTGGGCCAATCTCCATGGGTCGTTTGCGGTAGGCCTCGGGCTTCTCATTTGTGCCTGCCTGGGACGCATCATTGACGTCTGGCGCCGGACGAAGCACCTGGCGACGCCTCTTCGCGATTTCCACGCGCGGCGGTTGCTTGTGGTGACGGCACTTTCAACGGCCTCGGCTTTGCTCAACCCATATGGCCTGCAATTATACGCCGAGGTTCTGTCATTCTCGCGCCACCCGAATCTGGCCGACCTGACCGAATGGCATCGGCTCGCACTGCACAGCCACCAGGGTGAACTCGCGGTAGCGACGGGGCT
>JAYTRB010000323.1:0-2373 GCA_043746425.1 Planctomycetia bacterium | reverse complement strand
TCATGCGCGGCAAACCGGGCCATACGACAAAATTGTGAAACTTAATAATCGAGGCTCGCTCCCCCTTCAGCCTCGATCGCCTGGCCGGTGATGAAGCTCGAATCGTCGGTTGCCAGAAACAGGGCGATCTTGCCGATCTCTTCACTGGTCGCCATTCGGCCGAAGACCTGCAATGATGCGACACGGGCCAGGGCCGACACAGGATCGGGGAGCGTGGCCGCCCAATCGCGCATGAGCGGCGTATCGACGTTTCCAGGAAGAATCGCGTTGACGCGAATTCCCTCACGGCCCAACTCGACCGCCAGTGATTTCGTCAGGCTGAGCTGCGCTCCTTTGGTCGAACAGTACGCCGCGGAATGCTCTTGCCCCAGCAATGCCACCATCGACGACATGTTGATGATTGTTCCCCTGGTCTTGCGTAAGTAGGGCAGCGCATATTGGCAGCCGGCGAATGTGCTGATGAAATTCATGCGGATCAGGGCGTCGAGGTCTTCCAATCGTGTCTGGTCAATCGTTGTCGCCGGTGGATGCCAGCCGGCATTGTTGATCAGCGAGTCGATGCGTCCGAATTCCATCGCGGCGCCGTCGATTGCCCGTTTGAGTTGCTGGCTATCGGCGACGTCGCACGGAAAAAAGATTGCCCGTCCGGGGCCAGAGTGATTCAACTCGGCCGCCAGCCCCTCCCCCGCCTCTTTTCCGCGTGCCAGGATGGCGACCAGCCCCCCTTCGGCACAGAAAACCCGCGCACACCCCTCGCCGATTCCTTTGCTTCCGCCCGTAACGACAACTGCTTTTCCCGCAAAACGCATGAAAGGATTCTCCTCTGGCAGCGTACCTGTAACGGTTTTAACAATGATCCGGCACTTTGTTCGACCCGCGGTGGGAATGCAAGGGAGGCGGCGCAAATCCCTTTCGGTGAGGTTTCTCAACCGTTTGACTCCCACCGCATATGACCTACCTTTTGATGACATTTTTCATCATTGCGCCCTTCCCGACAATGGACAAGCAGAACCGCAAACTCTCACCCATGGAGTTTCTGGCCCAGTTAAAGGCCGGAGGCAAGTCGTCGAAACATCTTCCGAAAAAGGGGATTTCTCCTTCCGGCGGGCTGGATCTCGACTTCTCAGACCTCGCTGCGCCGGCGGCTGCGCCAGGCGCGGGAGAGAGCACGGTCGTTGCACAATCGGCCTCGGCGACGGCCGTTGCCGATCCACCGGCCGCCCTGCCGGCGATTGCCCCAGACAAGGTAGGCTTGGCAAGTCCTGATGTGGCCGTAGCCGTCGCTGCCACCGCACTGCCAGTGGCTCCCCCCGCCACGGTTGACGAGGCCGCGCCCCAGGCTAAAGATGGGGCAGTTCCTTCAACACATCTCACCGAACTTTTCGATCGCGTCAACGAACTGCTCGGGTCTGCCCCCGGACAGGTCGAAGAAGCCTTCCATCCCCCAGAACCTCAATCGCTCGCCGATACCGGGCTCACCACCGAAGAAGTCGAAAAGCTGATTTTGAAGTATCTTCTGGCTCGCGGTTCGGCGATAGGCCGTAAGGTCGCTCAACAGGTCTGCGTGCCATTCGGCCTGATCGATCCGTTGCTCAAGAGCCTCAAGCAAGAGCAACTGATCATCTTCAAGAATGCGGCGACGATGGGCGATTATGAATACGCCCTCACCGAGATGGGCCGCGAGCGGGCCCGTCGGTTCACCGAAGAGTGTACGTACTTCGGGGCCGCGCCGGTGGCCCTCAAAGATTATCTTCAAGCCATGGCCCGCCAGAGCATCGCCAAACAGCATGCCACGGTCGATGATCTGAAAGAAGCCTTCGGAGACCTGATTATCAGCGAGAAGATGCTCTCGAAGCTCGGCCCGGCAATCAATTCGGGCCGGGGAATGTTTCTGTTTGGCGAGCCGGGAAACGGCAAGACCAGCATCGCCGAGCGGGTTACAAACTGTTTCGGTTCTTCGATCTGGATTCCGCGGGCACTGGGAATCGACGGCGATATCATCCGCATTTATGACCCGGCCGTGCATGAACTGGTCGATCAGCCCACACCAGAAGGCATTTTCAACCTGACGGGTATCGACCAGCGCTGGATTCACATTCGTCGCCCGACGGTCGTCGTGGGTGGCGAATTAACAATGGCCGAACTTGAAGTCCGGCAGAATTCGGTCACTAAGATCTGCGAAGCGCCCTTGCAGTTGAAGAGCAATTGCGGAACGTTGGTCATCGATGACTTTGGCCGGCAGCGCATGCCGGTCGCTGAACTGCTCAATCGCTGGATCGTCCCCCTCGAAAAACGCTATGATTTTCTGAATCTTCCCTCGGGCAAGAAAATTCAGGTGCCGTTCGATCAGATCATCATTTTCTCGACGAATCT